>NZ_BAAKGN010000013.1:0-116113 GCF_059704265.1 Secundilactobacillus sp. MJ173 | reverse complement strand
TTGCCACTAAAGCCATCTGGTAGATCAGTCGTATGCTTATGAACCAAATTAACGATTAAATTATCATTGTCGTTGTCGCCTGGCATAATCTTGTAATTTAACTTGTCGACTTGACCAGTTGCTAATTCATAACCGTCTGGAACCTTAACATCATACGTTCCTGTTTTATCAGGAGCTCCATCAATTTCAACGGGATTGTCTACCGGCTTATTACCATTATCATTGTCCACGTAAGTAACAGTAAGGCTCGAATTACTTACCAATTCATACTGTACATAATCACCATCATCAAAATATTGTGCAACTTGACCCAACGCGGCTGGCCCATCATTATTACTGTCAATAATAGTTGGGACACCAGTATCTAGCTTATATCCATCTGGTATTAATGCTGTTTCAGCAGCGGTAAAGTTCGAAGTTTGTTTCGGATAATCGTCCTTAAGAGTATTCTTATTATCAGTAACTGTCTGTGTTAGATTGGGAATTTCAACATACTGATCATTACCATCTGCATCTACATAGTGATAACGAGCCTTAACCGTTGAAGTCCCATCAATTTTGATTGAAGCGTCAGTGGAACTAACAACAACCTTCGAACCATCACCATAGAACGCTGTTTGCAAGTAGCCTGTGTAACCAGCCATGTCACTGAATTTAACTGCCTCACCATTGATTGTCTGATCAGGAACAGTACCATCGATCTCAATCCGACCAGTTGAAGTATTTGGTTTGATGCCATTAACTTGAATCATGATTGAACGAACCTTTGACCATCCACCAGCTGCTGGCACCTGATCTGCAGTGACGTAACCAGTGGTGCTTGGCGCAGTATCTGAAGTGTTAAAGGTTTGAAGCGTGGTGGAATAAAGAACGGTGGCGTTAAGTGCTGTCCCATCACCCGTAGAAGTTGTAAAATTGCTTGGAACTTTGATTGGACCTGTTAAATCAAACGTATATTGAGGCCCCTTGGAATCACCCACAGTAGGTAAATTAATGACAGCTGTGGCGTTGTGATCTTTGGCATCAGTGGCAGGTGAGGTATAAACGATAGAATCATAAAAGCTCATGTTAGGTAAGCCCTTATCATCACTAGTACCACTAGCATTATTTGTACCTGGAGCTACTGGGTTAGCATCAGTATTTCCTTTTGCGAGAGAAGTGTTGAAAAACGAACTTGCAGTGGAAATGTTCCACATGCCAGACCCATTTTCACCGCCCATTAAGTAAGCATTCGGATTATTTTCAACAAATGATTCGTCTGTCGGTTTCGTGGCATTTACAAGTTTAGTCTTTGGCGACACAATATATACTTCGTATGGATAATTACCCGGTAGCGCATCGGGATCATTTGCCAGTGTAACCGCACCCCAATGACCTGTAACTTGACTCAGATCAACAGTAGTACCGGTGCCAGAATAGTCAATTTTAACGACTGTTTGACCATTATCGGCGGTAAATTCTGATACCTTAGCACCAGTTGTCTGAGTTAACTGAGCCCCAGTAGGATCTGCTGTATATCGAGAATCATGAACCGGATCATCACCCATATAGCCAAGACTGTTAACAGAGGCGACAGTTGTAACTTTAGGAAGTACAAAATAGATAGTTGGTTCATAGATTTTATTCGTATTCTGTCCATTACCAAAATCATTATATCTGATTTGAAGTGTACCAGCACTATCGTTGCCTGGCGTCTGACTATTAGTTCTTGTCACCAGATAAGCTTGACCAACGGCCAGAGCTTCCACAACTGTTTGATTCGCTGATGCTTTACCTTCATAAGATTGATTGTTTGCATTGAAGGTAATATCAATAGTGGAAGTCAGTTTATCACCAATTTTGACAGGAGTCGTATTATCATCATAGTTTTCTGCCAAGTGACCATTGACGGTAAAACTGGAGGCCACACCTGAAGCGTCTGTATAAGAACCAGCTGCTAACTTATTAGGCTCAAACACTGCTGACCGAATAGCGGAACCATCAGCAGAAGTAACTGTTGCACCAGCCGCGACAGTGCCTGTTTCAGTCTGGCCATTTGCTAAAGTGATCGTGTAATTATAGCTACTCGTATCAGGTAAATAAGATGACGGCGTTACACCTTGTGCAGGTGTTTGAATACTCGTTGCATCAAGTCCATTGGGAACTGTAATTGTAATTTTGGTGTTGTTTGAGTCAGCTGCTGAATTATACGCAAAACCAAAGCTATTAAGAGCTTCAGTATCATCACCATCATCCAAGATTAATTGAGAAGAGTTCCCTGAAGAATTCCCTTTAGCAATAGCTTGAACACCACTTTTACCAACGTTTGTACCGTTCTGGTTAGGAATAATGGTTACTTTCCACGGATCAGCCTGATCAGTAATCGTGTTGTTCGCGGAATCACCATTGACAATTTGAGAAAAAGTGACATTTCCATTAGCAGTGAGCGTTTGTGCAGATGTCGTTTGAGGTACGTCAAAAGCCCCGGCAATCTGGTATTCTGGTAAATTAAGCGATCCGTTACTACTCATTTCAATTTCACTACCAGCCCCTGCTGGAACATTGATAATCACGTTTGTTCCCTTACCACCGGGTTGTGTAATCGTTGTACCATCCGAAAAAGCATTCATTTTGCTGGTATTGTTGGAATCTAAAGTAAAACCAGTGGGAACTGGAATTGTAATCGTTGATCCACCATAGTTATCTACTTTGCTGACACGATTGGTTGAACCAAGCCTATCATCATCAGGAATTCCATCACTTTCATTCACACTCACACCAAAAATATAATTTTGGTTAGGTAATAGTTGTTCAACCGTGCTAGGATCCGGATGAAGCATGGTAACCGTTGATAGTTTAGTAGATGGCTTCACGGTCTGAGTGAAACTTACACCGGGTTGAGGCTTATTGTTGATTGTGAAAGTAACGTTTTTAGTTACTGTTTTACCTACGTCAGCCATAGCGCCTGGAGCCAAATTAGGACTGGACAGATTCAGCTTGATTTGCTGCGTGCTTGCGGTATCGGTCGTGAAAGTATCAGTAATAATATGTGAACCACCCTCACCCACAGTGGTTGTTGTGGTACCTGCTCCAGCCTGCAAAGAATCAACTGAATCAAAAGTATATAGAGCGTCGTCTGCTGGAATGGTAACTTGGTAAACATCACCAGCATTTGCATTTGAATTTAGAGTGATTATCAATGGACTTTGTGCATTAGTACCGGTACCAATTGCATTCTCTGAAATCGTAAGTGACGTTGGAGTAGCTGGAGTTGTTGGATCAACCGCATCAATTTCTTGTGGTTGATGAGTTGTAGCATAAGCCTGATCAGCATTGGCCTTTGCAGCGTTTAATTGATCTTCAGTCGGGGCAACCAACGTTCTTGAGGCCGTTGGTTGGGATGCGGCTGGTGTCGCTGACTGATTAGCCGTATTAACAGCTGGCTGCTTGACTGAATCACTTGGCGTCACGGGTGCATTCGTTACTGTCTTTGATGCGTCTTCTTTGGTAGACGTGGAAACTGCTGTGTTACTGGTTGCCGGATCCGCGTTATTCTTTGCATCTGCATTCTCTGAATCGGCAACTGGTTGACTATTCTCGCTTGTCTTGTTAGCGCTGCCATTAGTATTTACACTCGACTTTAATGAAACGGCCTTTGCTTGCGGCCCACCGGATACATTACTGTTAGTCGCCGTCTCAGTAGGTTCCTGCGTATGTGTTATCGTAACATCGGCATAACTGGTCGTGCTACTCCCCAACAGAATACCTGCTCCTAATGCTAAACTAGCAAGACTCGCATAAATCCATCTTGTTCCAGCCTTGTACGATTTATAATGTTCTTTCAAATTAGACTTAATCGTCCGAATATGATTATTTTTACCAACCATTTTAATATCCCCCTTAAATTAAAAAAAGTTGTTTACCTACTTAACTAAATTAATTCATTAGAACGCGTCGCCTTAAGGCTTACTTAAACCCCACATAAACTAACAAAATCGACCCTGTTTATTGTAATTTTTCATCATTCTCCCCCTTTTTTCCTTTATTGTAAGGTTAATCATTTCACAAGTAAAGGCTTACAAATGAAATTAAAATGATTTTTTAATTAAACTTTAATGATTATAAATTTAAGCTTTACATGGATGAGATTTCTCCATCTTCGACACACAAAAACACCTTGATCAAGGCCACTTTCGACCCTAATCAAGGTGTTTATTTATATCACTCAGTTTAATTACTCATCATCACGTTTGCGACGTTTCAACCCAGCCAACCCTAGCATACTAGTCAGCAGACCAAGCAAACCTAAACCAACTTCGGAATGATCTTGCTCATTGGTTTGCGGTAACTTTTGCTGGTTAGTGGCCGAAGCGTTAGAACGGCTTTCTGAAACTGAACCACTAGCATAACGTCCTGATACCGGTGTAGCTGTTGCCTTACCCGTTTCAGAAATACGCGCTGGTGTTTCAGCGGTTCCCTCGCTAGCACTCGTTTCAAGAGGTGACCCTTCACCCTTCTCTGTAGTCACTTCTGTGGTAGTCGCGCCAGTATGTGTTGTCACAGCGGTTCCCGAATCAGACGTTCCAGTCGTAACGGTGCCGGTGTTGCCGCCAGCTGGATCATCACCCGGTTCATTATCAGGAATCCCTTCACCGCCATCTGAACTAGTTTGTTTAATCGGTGCATAAGTGACCACTACATCTTCGTTGTACATTGGCACATCGCTTGCCGATACACTGCCAAGCGCTTGCTGACTGACTTTACTTGGACTGGCAGTATAGCCTGAAAGTGTCGGTACCGTCACTTCATAATAGCTACCAGCTGGTGTCGCCACACTGGTGCCAGTGGCTCGATCCGTCACCACGTTCCAAGTCACTGTCTGAACCCATGGTGCCGGTACCTGACCCGTATAGTTTGGATCATTTACCACATAATGGATAGTCCGCGTAGTCGTTGTGGTGGTGCGATCAATGACGTGGTTCAAATGAACCTGAACCAGCTGACTACTGTTAGCTGTAACTTGATAAGTACCATTAGCAACCTGTCCAGCGGCCAAACTATAGCCAGTTGGCTTATCATCCGTGTTCCAGTTAAACTTGCTGGACGTGTTAAGGGCAACTGTTGTTGGCGTACCGACCACTTTACCACTGTTATCATCATCCACGTATTCAAACGTGACATTTTGCGCGTTTGGTGTATACGTAACGGTTACTTTTTCATTCTGTGGCAAAGTGGTTACAGCACCGTAAACTTGTTGCGGCACGCTGGTTTTATCAGCTGTGTAACCACTGATTGCTGGAGTAGTTCGTTCACTGTAATCAACCTGCGGCACCATCACTTGATTGCCAGTGGTTTTATCGGTGATAATCTGCCACGTCATCGTCTGGGTCTGACTTGTCGGCACCTTACCCGTGTAATTAGAATCATTTACCACATACGTGATTGTCCGCGTGGTCGTGGCCGTACTGGAATCAATGACGTGACTCAAATGAATCTGAATCATCTGATTTTTGTCATTGGTAAATTGATACGTGCCACTAGCTGGCTGACCTGCTGCCAGTTTATAACCGGTTGGTAAATCATCCGTATTCCAGTTAACCGTACCAGAAGTTGTCCCCGTAATAGTCGTTGGCGTACCGACGACTTCACCGCCCTTAGCATCATCTACATATTCCAATGTAACGGTCTGCTGTAACGGCGTATAGGTCACCGTGACCTCTTCATTTCCTGGCAATTCACTATTAGTGACAACGTCATAGGTTTCTTGATCCACCGAATCTTTATCAGCTTTATAGCCGTCAATTGTTGGTGTCTCTTCCTTACCATAGACACCGGTTGGCGTAGCGAAACTAGTCTTCGTAGCTTGATCACTGGTAACTTTCCACGTAATCGTCTGGGTTTGAGTTGCTGGTACCTCACCCGTGTAATTGGGGTCATTTACCACATACGTGATGGTCCGTGTGGTCGTGGCCGTCGTATTTTCGATGACGTGGTTCAAGTGAATTTTAATGATCTGATCCTTATCATTGGTAAATTGATACGTGCCACTAGCTGGCTGACCTGCTGCTAGTTTGTAGCCAGCTGGCAAGTTATCCGTATTCCAGTTAACCGTACCAGAGGTCACACCTTCAGTAACAGCTGGCTTATCAACTACGCGGCCGTTGTCATCATCATCTACATATTCTACTGTGACAGTCTGCTTATCAGGTGAATACGTCACGGTAACGTCTTCATTTGCGGGAATGTCACTAGTGGCAACATCGTTATAGGTTTCTTGACCAACCGATTTCTGGTCAGCGGTATAGCCATCAATTTTCGGTGAACTCACTTCGCCATAGACACCGGTTGGCGTGGCGAAACTAGTCTTCGCAGCTTGATCACTGGTAACTTTCCACGTAATCGTCTGGGTTTGAGTTGCTGGTACCTTACCCGTGTAATTAGGACCAGCAACCACATACGTGATGGTCCGTGTGGTCGTGGCCGTCGTATTTTCGATGATGTGGTTCAAGTGAATCTTAACGGTCTGATCGGCATCACCGGTAAATTCATACGTACCACTAGCCGCTTGACCGTCTGCCAATTTGTAGCCGGCTGGTAACTTATCTGTGTTCCAGTCAGTTGTACCACCTGGTACGCCAGGAACAGTTGTCGGATCACCGACTATCGCGCCCTTATTATCATCGTCAACGT
The DNA here is from genome assembly GCF_059704265.1 of Secundilactobacillus sp. MJ173. Lineage (NCBI taxonomy): Bacteria > Bacillati > Bacillota > Bacilli > Lactobacillales > Lactobacillaceae > Secundilactobacillus > Secundilactobacillus sp. MJ173. The sequence goes on along the minus strand of NZ_BAAKGN010000013.1, from coordinate 109,444 downwards.
ATTCAATTTTGGCACTCACATTGCTCGTTAATTCATACTGAACAATGGCACCATCATAGAAGTACTGAACGACTTGCCCAAATTCGGCTGTCCCGTCGGCTTTACCTGAAGCGTTTTTACCGTCAATAAGCGTTAGTGTCGCTTTACCTGAAGTGTCCGTAACTAACTCATAACCTGCAGGAATCAATCCTTGATCATTAGTAGAAAAGTCGGAAAGTTGCGTTGGATAGTCATCATTTGTAAAGGTATCTGCGTTATCGTTAAGTGTTTTGCTCAAATCATCCAAATCGACATATTGATCCTTACCTGCAGCATCAACGTAGTGGAGACGGGTCTTAATGGTTGAAGTCCCTGTAATCGCAATCGAAGCGTCAGTAGAACTGACATTTGCTTCGGAACCATTACCGTAGAAAATGGTCTGCAAATATCCCGTATGACCGGCTTGCGTATTAAAATTATCGGTGGTCCCGGTAATTTCAATTCTACCAGTAGAGGTATTGGCTTTAATCCCATTAATTTCAATCGCAATGGAACGAATAGTCGACCAGTCTTTAACTTGGTCCGCAGTCACGTATCCGGTGGTATCAGGTGTTGTTCCGTCAGCTGCCGTCTGTGCAGTAGTCGAGTATAAAACAACTGAATTGATTGGCGTCCCCGTACCCTCTGTAACCGTGTAATTATCTGGTACAGTAATTGGACCGGTTAACTCAAACGTATACGTCGAGCCCTTTGCATCACCGACAGTTGGTAAGTTGATGATAACACCCGCATTATCGTCTTCAGGTTTTTCCTCTTTTGACGTGTAGGTAATAGTATCAAAGAACCTCATGGTGGTATCACCCTGATCATCGCTGGTCCCAGTAGTAGTCGCCTCCACACCTTGATTACCCAATGCCAAAGAACTATTACCAAGTGCACTAACCGTATCAATACTCCATTTACCATTACCTACATCATACATTAAAACAGCATCTGGGTTATTTTCAACATATGACGGATCCACTGCTGGTGTGCTATTCATCAATCTAGTGGTTGGTGAAACAATGTACATATAATAAGGATAATCACCTGGCAGAGCATCCGGTTTATTATCAAGATGGACGGTTGCATATGCCCCCAACTCATCTTGTGTAATGGTATCAATCGATATACCCGTACCCGTATAATCAAATTTAACAACTGTAGAACCGTCATCCGCCACAAATTCACTCACTTTTGCGTCAGGCATCTGGGTTGTTGACCCAACAGTACTCGATTTAGGAATTACGTAATAAAAGATAGGTTCAAAAATTTTATCAGTTGTCTCTCCGGCATCCGGAAAATTATAAACGTTCATCAAGTCCCCAGCACCCTTGGCACCAGGAGCAGCATTACTTTCATAGCCCCAGCCCGGCATTCTGCCTTCGGACTCAACGACAGTTTGCGTCGCAGAGGAGTCGTCAGTATAAGTCGTCCCGTTTAAAACAAAACTAAACTGGATGGTTGAAGTCAGTTGATCGCCGTTCTTAACTGCTGCACCACTGTCGTAATTATCTGCCAAACTGCCAAGCAAATTAAAGTTGCTAGCACTGCCTAAACTGTTAAGATCAGTGGCACCAGGAACTAGCTTATCAGGGACGAATACTGCCGTTCTGATGGGGGAATTACCTGTCACCTTAGCTTGTTCACCAGCCTTAACCGTCCCGGTCTGAGTCGTACCGTCTGCCAACGTCAGTGTATATTGATAGCTGGTCGTTCCCGGTAAATAGGTTGTTGGTGAAACCGCGGAAACCGGTGTCTGAATGCTAGTGACATTCAATCCATCCGGAATGGTAAGTTGAATTTGGGCATTGTTGGTGTCGTCTGGTGAATCATAAGTAAAACCAAAACTGTTAAGGAATGCGGGATCATCGCTGGCATCATTATCCAAAACTAGTTTATCATCCGTCACCGAAGAATTACCCATTGCGCTAGTTACAGCCGCAACTTTACCAATATCAGTACCACCGTTATTAGCAAGGATCACAACACTCCAAGGAGCAGCTGTATCAGTCAGTGTATCACCATCTGAATTTATCACTTGAGAAAAAGTCACATCACCATCTGCCGTATACGTCTGATTAACAGCCGTTTGAGCAATATCAAAAGAGCCAACAAACTTATATGCAGGTATATCTTGATAGCCCTGACTCCCAGATCCTTTGGGAACATTAATGACCACGTCCGTTCCTTTGCCCCCAGGTTGAGTAATGGTTGTCTGATCATCAAAAACATTCATCTCACTCGTGCCTTCAGCATCTAACGTAAAATCAGCTGGTACTGGGATGGTAATTTGAGTACCACCATAGTTATCGGCACTGTTAACACGAGCAGAAGTCAAACTATCATCCAACACACCATCAGCTTCATTAACACCGATACTAAAAACATAGTCTTTTCCTGGTATTAAATTAGTAACGGTCTTCGGATCTGGAATAACCATTGTCACTGGGGTCAGGTTAGTGGTTGGCTGGATGGTTTGCGTAAACGTGATTGGCGTCTGTGCAACCCCGTTGATTGAATACGTTATCGTCTTAGTGAGCGTTTTACCAACATCTGCCATACCACTAGTCGGCTGACCGAGATAGTTATTGTTTAAGCTCAAAGGGATGGTTTGCGTGAAATTCAAATCACTAGTAAACGTATCAGTAACAGTGTATGAACCATCTTCATTTTTGTCCACAACCGTTGTACCATAGCTACTTCCCAAAGTCTGCACTGAATTTGAATTAAACCCGTACACCGACGTACTAGCGGGAATGTTAATGACATAGACGTCACGAGCTTTAGCATGAGCTGTTAAAGTTAGCGTTAAAGCTCCTTGCTCATTAGTACCATAGCCCACTGCGTTAGCAGAAATCGTTAGCGGTGCCGCGTCAGTGGAATCATCCGCGACTGCCTTAATTTCTTGCGGTTCATGAGTATCCGCATAAGTTTGAGCCGCACTCTGCTTGGCTGCATCCAATTGTTCTGCGGTTGGATCAACTAAGACTTTAGATTGAGATGCCTGCGTTGCCGCCTGAGAAGTTGAATCGTTTACCACTTGATTGGCCTGCTCATTGGCAGCCGTTTGCTTGTCTGAAGCCGAACTTTCAGTAGTCGTGGTTGCAGTACTTACCTGAGTGTTATTTGCTGGCTGTGCATCGCCAGTAGCAGCTGTCCCCGAGTTACTAGCTGGCTTTGCAGCAGTCTTATCACTGCCAGTAGCAGCACCCGATTGAACATTAGATTCTGCACTGGCATCAGCTTTGTTAGCAGCAGTGGCAGCGTTTTGAGTCGTCTTCAGCGGTACAACTGACGCTTTCTGAGACGTTGCAGTGGCAGTCGATGACGCATCTGATTCAGATTTCGCTGGTTCTTGAGTACTATTCGCGTTAGCAGCTGTGTCAGCGTAGGATGTTGTACTTCCAAGCAAGAGACCCACACCCATTGCTAGGCTTGCTATACTAGCGTAAACCCACGTTCTCCCAGCTTTATACGCCTTATAACGCTGGTCGAGATTAGCTTTAATTGTTCCAATGTGGTTATTTTTTCCAACCATTCTTGATACCCCCTAATTATGCCTACCGTTGGTAAATTACCTTATCAAAAATTACTTATGGAATAATATTCAAAATGATATTAAAGACCAGCTTTACCTTTTATTAAAATGAACACGAATCCCCATCATTTCATGAGCTGGCTACTCCTCCGAAGTATACATCTCCAATCTTGTGGTTATTATAGTTCAGGGGGTTGTACATGTAAAGACGTTTTTGCCATCATTTTTTAACTTCAATTAATTTGGCCATTAAATTATGTCAAAACAACTTTTGTTAATATAACTATTCACGCAAATAAAAAGCACCTCAATCAAATATGATCAAGGTGCTCCCCTTATGAATCATCACTTTTTCAATGACGACATTACTCATCATCCCGTTTGCGCCGTTTTAAACCAGCCAAACCTAGCATACTAGTCAGCAGGCCAAGCAACCCTAAACCAACTTCGGAATGACTTTGCTCATTGGTTTGAGGCAACTTACCCTGGCTAGAAGCAGAAGTCTTAGATTGATCGTTCGAAACAGTTGCTGCAGCACCGTTAACGTCCTGCGTCGTTCCAGCGTAACCAGCTTTTTCATCAATATTTCCTGACGTTGCTGAACCCTTTTCGCCCTTTTCAGGAGTCGTCGAGATTGCTTCACCAGGAGCAGGCGTTTCTGGAACAATTTCTCCAGTAATCGATCCCGTTCCAGTTGGTCCTTCTGGTGTCGTTGGCCCTGTTGGCTCAGTTGGCTCAGTTGGCTCGCCAGGGACACCCTCGCCATCTGATGGTGTCGTCTGTACATCAGGCGTATAGGTGACGACGACATCTTCGTTGTACATTGGCACAGCGCTTGCAGTCACGCTACCAAGCGCTTGTTGACCAACTTTAGTTTGACTGGCAGTGTAACCTGGCAGACTAGGCACTGTCTCTTCATAGTAACCGGTTTGCGGCGTTGCGACGCTGACACCCGTTGCTTTATCAGTGGCCACGTTCCAGATCACTGTCTGAACCATTGGCGCTGGCGTTTGACCCGTGTAGTTAGGATCATCAACCACAAAGTGAACCGTCCGAGTTGTCTTAGTCGTGGCGTATTCAATCACGTGATTCAAATGAACCTGAATCAATTGGTCACTGCCGGTTGTGAACTGATACGTGCCGCTGCCAGCTTGACCAGCAGCCAAACTATAACCGGTTGGCTTATTGTCAGTATTCCAATCAACTTTCCCAGAAGTTTTACCTAAAAGCGTCGTTGGTGTGCCAACAACTGCGCCATCATTATCGTCGTCCACATATTCCAGGGTGACGGTTTGATTATTTGGCGTATAAGTGACCGTTGCTGTTTCGTTGTCTGGCAAGGAAGTTACACCCGCATAGGACTGTTGAGCAACACTCAGTGGATCGGCGGTATAGCCATCGAGCGCTGGGGCTGTTTGTGCTGCGTAGCCACTTTGTGGAATGGCAACCATATGCCCGTTGACTTCATCTGTGGCCACATTCCAAGTAATCGTCTGCGTCTTGGCTGCCAGAACCTGACCCGTGTAATTAGGATCGTCAACCACATACGTAATCGTCCGAGTAGTTGTCGCAGTGGTGTTATCAATGATGTGGCTCAAATGAATCTGAACCGTTTGATTATCATTCGTAAATTGATACGTGCCACTGACTGCTTGACCTTTGGCGAGTTTGTAGCCAGTTGGAATATTATCTGTATTCCAAGTAGCTGTGCCAGAAGTCTTACCAGTAATTGTTGTTGGGTTGCCAACGACTGCACCACCATTGGCATCATCGACGTATTCAACTTGAGCTGATTGCGCATTTGGTGTGTAGGTCACCGTAACTGTTTCTGGGTCCGGTAATTTACCTTTGATTGCAGCACCATAATTCTGTGCCTGAACTGTCGCTGAATCTGCAGTATAACCAGGGATTTCTGGAGTGCTCTGACTGCTATAACTGCTCTGTGGAACGGCGACACTAGCACCATTAACTTCATCCATCGCTACGTTCCAATTAATCGTCTGCGTCTGAGTTTCCGGTACTTGTCCTAGATAGTTTGAATCGTCAACCACATAGTTGATCGTCCGGGTAGTTGTGGCAGTGGCGTTATCAATGATGTGGCTCAAATGAATCTGAACCGTTTGATTACCATCATTCGTAAATTGATACGTGCCACTGGTTGCTTGACCTTTGGCGAGTTTGTAACCGGCTGGCAAGTTAGTCGTATCCCAAGTTGCCGTACCGGAAGTCTTACCGGAAATGATTGTTGGGTTACCAACGACTGCACCACCCTTAGCATCATCGACATATTCAACCGTGACCGTTTGAGCATCTGGTGTGTAGGTGACCGTAACTGTTTCATTCTTCGGCATCTGACTGGTTGCGACACCACCGTAATTCTTTGCGGCAACCGCAGTCGCAGTACCCGCAACGTTATCAATTGTTGCGGTATAACCAGAAATCGTTGGAATGGTTTGAGCAGCATAGCCGCCTTGCGGAACGGCGACACTAGCGCCACCTACTTCATCCGTCGTTACGTTCCAGGTAATCGTCTGCGTCTTGGCTGCTGGAACCTGACCCGTGTAATTAGGATCGTCAACCACATACGTGATCGTCCGGGTAGTTGTAGCAGTGGTGTTATCAATGATGTGGCTCAAATGTATCTTGATGGTCTGATTAGTCCCATAGGTAAATTGATACGTGCCACTGGCTGCCTGACCCTTGGCCAGTTTGTAGCCAGCTGGCATATTATCTGTGTTCCAAGTAGCTGTCCCAAAGGTCTTACCAGTGATTGTTGTTGGGTTACCAACGACCGCACCACCCTTAGCGTCATCCACATATTCAACCGTGACCGTTTGAGCATTTGGTGTGTAGGTGACCGTAACTGTTTCATTCTTCGGCATCTGACTGGTTGCGACACCACCGTAATTCTTTGCGGCAACCGCGGTGCCCGCAACGTCACCAATTATCGCGGTATAACCACTGATTGTTGGAATGGTTTGAGCAGCATAGCCGCTTTGTGGAACAGCTACACTAGCGTGAGTAACCTCATCAGTTGCCACATCCCAAGTAATGGTTTGTGTTTGCGTTTCTGGTGTCTGACCAGGATAGTTGGCGTCATTCACTACGTAGTTAATTGTCCGGGTAGTTGCAGCAGTGGTGTTATCAATGATGTGGCTCAAATGAATCTTAACCGTCTGATTTTTATCATTGTTAAATTGATATGTGCCAGTAGCTACTTGACCCTTGGCCAGTTTGTATCCAGCTGGCAGATTGTCGGTGTTCCAATCGACTGTACCAGACGTCTGACCGCTGACTGTTTCTAGCGTGCCAACTACTGCGCCGTTGTTACTATCATCTACATATTCGATGATCACTTTTTGTGCATTTGCATGATAAATAATTTTGACAGTTTCATCGTCTGGAATACCACTAGCGTCCATACCGTTATAGGTCACTTGATCAACCTGATTTTTATCAGGTGTATAACCATCGATTATTGGCGCGGTTTGCTCGCTGTAAACCCCTGTTGGAGTAGCAAAACTCGTTCCCGTGGCTTCATCACTCGTGATCTTCCACATAATCTTCTGCGTCTGAGTCTCTGGCACTTGATTGATGTAGTTTGAATCATCAACAACATACGTAATGGTCCGCGTCGTTGTCTTGGTTGAGTGATCAAGAATATGGGTCACATGAATCAGCACTGGTTGATTATTTGCCGAAAAAGTATAGATCCCACTGGTTGCTTGACCAGCGACCAACTGATATCCAGCTGGGATAGTTGGCATCGTCCAGTTTGCTGTAGCACCTGGCGCACCTGAGATATTCTTTGGGGTGCCAACAACTGCGCCACCGTTATTATCATCAACTAATTTGACCTGCGCACTGGTTTCACCCACCAATTCATACTGAACGAAATCACCATCATAGTAATACTGAGCGACTTGACCGAATTCAGCCTTTTCATCACCTGTACCATCAATAATCGTTGGTGTAGCTTTTTTACCTGATGCATCAGTGACAAGCTTATAGCCTGTTGGAATCAAGGCTTGATCAGTCGTTGAAAATTCAGAGAGTTGAGTCGGGTAATCATTGGTGAAGGTGTCCACATTATCGTTGAGGGTCTTGCTTAGATCATCGAGATTGATATACTGGTCAGCACCAGTATTATCGGTGTAATGATAACGCGTCTTAATAGTTGAAGTCCCGGTAATTTTGATTGAAGCGTCATTAGAATTGATACTTGCTTTGGCACCATTACCATAGAATATCGTTTGCAAATAGCCTATTTTCCCGGCCTGCTCGTTAAATTTATCAGTTGTCCCACTAATTGCGATTCTACCTGTAGAAGTATTGACTTTGATATCTTTGACTTGAATAATAATCGACTTGATGCTTGACCAATCTGTTACTTGACCTGCTGGCACATAACCTGCTGTATTAGGAGCCGTATCGGTCTCACTAACTTTTTGAAGCTTTGTCGAATATAGAACTACTGCATTAATTGGAGTAGCAACTCCCGAAGCAACTGTGTATTCTTTAGGCACCTGGATTGGACCATCTAATTTAAGGGTATATTGAGAACCCTTGTCATCACCAACCGTTGGTAAGTTCACCATTACAGTGGCGTTGCTATTCTTTGCATTGGCTTCTAAAGCGGTGTACACAACTGAATCATAAAATGTCAGTGTAGGATCCCCTTGGTCATCACTTGTACCGCTAGTCACCGCATCAGTATTCTGATTACCTTTAGCAAGCGATGCATTAAAGAAAGAACTGGCAGTGACAATATTCCAGTCACCTTTCCCACCATCAGTCATTAACCAGGCATTCGCATTCCCTTCAGTATATGAAGTATCAACAACCTTAGTCGTATTCGCTAATTTAGTGGTTGGCGAAACAATGTACATTAGGTACGGATACGCACCTGGTAAAGCATCCACGTTATTTGTCAAATTAACAGTACCATAGTAACCAGTACCCTTGTTAGTGTCGATTGTGGTTCCAGACCCAGAGTAATCAATCTTTACAACCGTGTGACCATCATCCGCTACAAATTGTGATACCTCAGATCCAGCCGCAGCAGTGACTGAATCAACCGTCGTAGCCGTTGGAATGACAAAGTAAAATGTTGGACTAGCTATTTTATAAGTTGTTTGACCACGAAGACCTCCAACTTCAACTTGGAACTTGCCTGCTTTTGTAACACCAGGTTTAGAACTGTCTTGTTTTTTATAGCCAACGCCTAATGAGGTGGGTTCAACAACCGTCTGTGTAACAGATGAAGTTGCATCTACTGAGTTGCCGTCTGCACCATCAAAACTAAACGTAATTTTTGAAACTAACTGATTGTTATTTTTTACTGGCGAGCCATCATCATATTCAGCGGCTAAAGTACCATACTCAATAAAACTAGCGGCCTGTCCCAAATCGTTTGCAGTTGCCCCAGCTACTAACTTATTCGGAGTAAACACAGCCGTTCGTATTGCTGACGAGTTTGTAGAAGTTACCCTATCACCTGCATTGACAGTCCCAGTTTGAGTTGTATGGTCTGCCAAAGTTAAAGTATAAGTATAACTAGTAGTCCCCGGAAGATATTCCGATGGTGTTACACCGCCAGTTGGCGTTTGAATGCTTGTGACATTAAGACCATCTGGTACCTCTAATTGAATTTTCGGGTCCTTAGCATCTCCTGGCGCATTATAAGAAAAACCAAAGCTACCTATGTTTTCAGGATCATCTGTAGGATCATCATCCAACACTAATTTATTATGAGCAACTGAGGAATTCCCCTTTGAGTTCGTTACACCCGAGATTTCAGGTGCCGTTTTAGCCCCCATCACAATCACTGTCCATGGCGTTGCACTATCAGTAATGGTTTTTCCATCCGAATTAACAACTTGTGTAAAACTAACATTGCCACTAGCAGTTAATGTTTGGTCTGTATCAGTCTGGGGAACATCAAACGCACCCACAATTCTGTAGGGTTTAACCTCCTGAAAGTTTTGAGATCCGGATTTTGCGGGTACATCAATAATGACCTCCGTACCCTTACCACCGGGTTGAGTAATTGTTGTAGCATCGTCGATTGAATTAATATTTTTAGTGTCTGTTGCATCTAAAACAAATCCAGTAGGTACTGGAATTATGACCTTGCTCCCACCATAATTAGAAGCACTATTAACCCGTGGCGTTGAAGTAGAAGCATCCATAACACCAGTTGTCTCATTAACACTAATATTAAAAACGTAATTAGTCTGCGGTTGAATTTTGGTGACCTTTTTTGTATCAGGATAAAGCAGCGAAACTGTGCTTAATTTTGTAGTCGGATGAATATACTGCGTAAATGTTATAGGCGTCTGTTCAACGCCATTAATTGAATAAGTAATCGTTTTGGTAACCGTTTTCTCAACGTCTTCCATCCCAGCCGATTGTCCCGCATAATTTGATTGCAGCTCAAATTTAAATAGTTGCGTTGTGGTTGTGTCGTTGGTAAACGTATCAGTAATCGTATGGGAACCATCGTCATTCTTTTTATCGACAGTTGTTCCGGCCTGGTCTTGTAGTGGATCAGCACCGCTCCATTTATAAGCTGGTGTATTAGCAGGTACGTTAACTACGTAAACATCACCCGCCCTCGCAGAAACTGTTAGCGTTAGTGTTAACGGGCTTTTCACATTAGTCCCAAAACCTATTGTTGATGATGAGATTGTTAAAATTCCCGTCTGTCCCGGATCTCCCGCCACCGCATCAATCTCCTGCGCCTGATGAGTTGCGTCATAAACTTGTTCCGCGATCTTCTTAGCCGCGTTCAGCTGTTCCTTAGTTGGATTAACCAATGTCTTGGAACTTGCTGACGGTTGATTTTCCGACGAACTGGCCGCTGGCGTTGCATCCGCTGTTGGTGTACTTGCTTGCTTAGTAGCCGTTGCATCACTTGTCGTTGCAGGTGTGTTTTGTGCAGCAGTATCTGCACTCTTCCCAACGCTCGCGGTAGTTGTATCACTAGGTTTTACATTGGCGCTAGGCTTCACATCAGCATTAGCGCTTTCATTTGCATTATCAGTTACTTGCTTATTCGAACTGTCAGTAGCTGTCGTATTGCTAGTATCAGCAACCGTTGCACTTTCTTTCAACGGTACTGTACTTGCTGTTTGAGCAGCTGTTGTCGCACTGCCAGCATCCTTAGTCACCGATGCCACTGGATCCTGCGTTGTTGTTGCGGCATCATCAGCGAAAGCGGTCGTGCTTCCTAACAGTAAACCTGCTCCAAGCGCTAAACTGGCAAGACTGGCATAAACCCATCGTCTACCAGCCTTGTATGCTTTATAATGTTCCTTCAAATTCGACTTGACTGTCCGAATATGATTATTTTTACCTACCATATTGATACCCCCTAGGTTTGTGGCCTACTCCAAATCATTCAATATATCTGTCCATTCTAATGTCCAATACAATATCGAGACTTTAAAAAGCCCCTAGTAAAATATCAACTCGTTAAATTTAATGTTATTTGCCATAGTCCTCCCCCTCTTCTCCATCATTGTACTGGCATAAAGGCTATAAGTAAAGGTCATTAATCGGTTTAATTTTTCTCTATTTTTTAAAATTATTGCAAAAAAATGAGAGACTCATCTCCTTGAAAAATCAAGTAACCGTAATCAATCAAAAAAGCGAAAGCACCTTGATCCTAGTCATTACTGACTGAAAATCAAGGTGCTTTCGCCTAATACGAACAATCTTTAAATTCTTATCGCCTTACTAATTCTACTCCAAGAAATCCTTCAGTTGCTTTGAACGTGAAGGGTGACGAAGCTTGCGTAAGGCCTTAGCTTCGATTTGACGAATCCGTTCACGGGTAACACCAAAGACTTTGCCGACTTCTTCCAAAGTACGGGTCCGGCCATCGTCCAAACCGAAACGAAGACGCAGCACGTTTTCTTCCCGGTCAGTCAGAGTATCCAAGACGCTTTCAAGCTGTTCTTTCAGCAGTTCGTAAGCAGCATGGTCAGCTGGACTAGTGGCATCATCATCTTCAATGAAGTCACCCAAGTGAGAATCGTCCTCTTCACCAATTGGGGTTTCCAGAGAAACGGGTTCTTGCGCGATCTTCAAGATTTCACGAACCTTTTCCGTTGGCATATCCATTTCAGCACCAATTTCTTCAGGGGTAGGTTCACGACCTAAGTCTTGCAGTAATTGACGTTGAATCCGAATCAACTTGTTGATGGTTTCGACCATGTGAACAGGGATCCGAATCGTCCGAGCTTGGTCAGCGATGGCACGTGTGATGGCCTGACGAATCCACCAAGTGGCATAAGTTGAGAACTTGAACCCTTTACGGTAATCAAACTTCTCAACGGCCTTCATGAGACCCATGTTACCTTCTTGGATCAGATCCAAGAACTGCATGCCACGGCCCACATAACGCTTAGCGATGGAAACCACCAAACGCAGGTTAGCTTCGGCTAATTCTTGCTTCGCTTCTTCGTCGCCTTGTTCGATCCGTAACGCCAAGGCAACTTCTTCATCGGCAGTTAACAGTTTAACACGACCGATTTCCTTCAAGTACATCCGGACAGGATCGTTGATCTTCACGCCAGATGGTGCTGAAGTATCCTTCAATTCACTGGCGCTGACTTTCTTGGCAGCTTTAACGGCACGTGAATCTGGATCGCCGTTTTCGTCAACAACACTGATACCAGCATCTTCTACCTTTTCCAGTAAACCGTCCATCTTCTTGGCGCTTAAGCCAAATGGTGAGGCAATTCTATCTGAAAGTTCATCATAGGTGACTTGACCCTTTTTTTTGAAGTCTTTTACCAGGTCCTTAACGGCTTTATCGTAACCTTTTTGATCAAATGCCTTGCTGCTTTTCTTTGTTTCTTTTGCCATTAGAAAGCCCCCTAAGCTTGTTTTTGAGACTGTTTTTGTTGTTGTAGCTGAATATACTCGATCACAAGTTGACGGACGCGGTCGTTATCACCCAATCGCCGTGCTTCTTGCAATGCCTGTTCTGTTTCATCAATTTTCTGGGTTAGCGGTGCAACGTTCATGATCAGCTGGATATAATCATCGATCTCGCCCTCGCTAGTTGACTCATTTAACTGCATGGATTCAATATCAATCACCAGGTTTTGTAAATGATCATCGTGGATAAAATCAACAAATTGCGCTGGTGCATAACTCTGGTGGGACTCAAAGTACCCTTGTGCCAAGGTGTAAACCAGCTGATAATCATCGTCAACAAAATTAAATTGCGGTATCCCGGTCACCCGCAGCCACACATCGTGGTCGTGGAGCATCCGGTACAGCAACGCCCGTTCAGCTTTTTCCACCGGTGTGCGCTTGACCACCTGACGCTGTTGCGTTTGTGGCTGACTTTGGCCGGTATTCATCGCTGGTTTGGCTGGCCGTTCAGGTGTCTGCTTAGCCGGTTTCACCATGGCGAGTTGCTGGCGCAAGCTGCTCTTATCCAGTTGGAAAGTCTCTGCTAACTGGGTCAGATAAACGTCTTGCTCAACGGGTGACTTCACAGTGGCTAAGATAGCTAGAATATCATTCAAGTATTGAAGTCTGCCAGTATCCGTATCCACGTCGTACTGCGTCTTCAAATATCGCATCTCAAAAGCCACTGGTGTCTCGCGAGCAGATTCCAACGCGCTGGCTAACTTCGCCTCACCGTACTTTTGCCGGTATTCATCGGGATCCATTCCCTCAGGCATCTGAATGACGCCTAACGTTAAACTGGAATTATCACGTAAAATGGATAGCGCCCGTTGCGTCGCCTTTTGACCTGGCGTATCACCGTCATAGCAAACGTAAACTTGTTTGGTGATCCGCTGAATCGCATAAATCTGCTCTTCCGTCAGACTGGTTCCCATGGAAGCCACGCCATTATCCACACCCGATTGATGCGCCGACATGACATCCATGAACCCTTCAAACAGAATCAGGTTACCCTGCTTACGCACGGCTCCCCGCGCCAGATCGAAGTTAAACAGTACCTTACGTTTATTAAACAATTCGGTTTCCGGACTGTTTAAATACTTGGGCTGATCTGGCAACTGCTGCAACATCCGGCCAGAAAAAGCAATCTCCTGACCAGACTGGTTGCGGATGGGATACATGATACGGTCTACAAACCGATCACGTAATTCCCCATCTTGGTTTTCGATGAACAAACCGGAATGCCGCAAAGTCTGATAATCGATCTTGCGGGTTTCAAAAAACGGCTTCAGCAGTTGCTTGCTGGGGGCATAGCCCAGACCGTAATCCGATATCGTTTGGTCCGTTAGCCCGCGTTTATGCAAATAATCCAACGCTGGCTGGCCCATTTCCGTGTTCATCAAAATATGCGTGTAAAGTTTTGTCGCTTCTTGGTGCAACTTGATCAGCTGATTGGTCGGTGACTGCGGATCACCGTGCTGACCAGCACCGGTTGCTGCGTTGACGATCTGCTCGTCAAGTGAAACGTGCGAAAAATCCGCAACTTTTACCACTGCTTCTTGAAAGCTGAGGTTTTCCAGCTCCATCAGGAACTTGAAGACGTTACCGCCCCGACCGCAGCTGAAACAGTGAAAAATTTGCTTATCTTCAGTGACCGAAAAAGAAGGTGTCCGTTCTTCATGAAATGGACACAGCCCAAAGAAATTCTTCCCTTGCTTTTGCAATTGGACATATTGACTAATAAAATCCACGATATCAGTTGCATCGCGGACTTGTTCAATTACCTGTTCGGGTATTCTCGCCAACGGCGCAACCCCCTTCATTTAACAACCAAATCACCTATCAAAACATCGAAAGTAACATGCGGATACATTGTCAAAACAGATTCATATTCATTATTAATTTTTCTTTTTTTGCAATCTACCGCGTACGTAGTTATATCATATCAAGTAAAGACTATATGTGCAACTAAAACACCTTCATATGTAGTCGATAAAAAATAACCTTTTGCTTGATTATACGAACACACGTTTGTATAATGACTATATCTTAAAAAGGTGGTGTTGAGATTGACCAAATTCATTAATTTAACGGGCGTACTGGGTGCTGAACCCAAAGTGATCAAGCAAGTTCCCACGATGTTGTATATTCCCATCATAACAGTTGACGGGCAAACATTACACTGTCTTGTGGTCCAACATGCGCTAGATTTTCTGTATCGTGCTCACGCAGGCGCTCAGGTAGCCGTTTATGGTCACTATAACCAGCGTCACCAGTTCGTGATTAACAAATATTTTGTGCGCGCACAAGTGTCGTGAGTTATTCCGACTTCCAAGTGAGTCTTCACAAATGAGATTAAAGAACAATTAAAAAACACCTTGACATTTCATTTTACGAAGTCGATAATGATTCACTATTAGCTGTCACCCAGTGAGATGAAGCTAAACTACATACTAAAGTCTGTCTAACTGACGGACTAACCAAAGGACTGAGAATAATGATTTCACAAAGTGGACCACAACGCTACATATCAGACAATAAGGCTTATGACGAATTACCAGGGTTCATGGCCAAGTTAAAGGTGAGAACAGTCTTATTTCTTCACGGCGAGAAATCATTAGCTGCAGCTCAACCGTATTTGCCAGCATGGCCAGACGACGTTAAAGTTGTTGACGTGCCATTTGGCGGTGAATGTTCATTTGAAGAAATTGACCGAGTGAGTCAGATTGCTGACGAAAACAACGTTGACATGGTGATTGGCCTTGGTGGCGGGAAGGTGTTGGATACCTCCAAGAGTGTCACAACGGGTACCCACCGTTACCTCGTTTTGATTCCAACGCTAGCAAGCAACTGCTCGCCATGGTCAGCCATTTCCGTGCATTACAAGGAAACCGGCGAACACATTAACCATAATATTTACTTGGAAACCGCTAATTTGATGTTACTGAACCCCAAGGTTATTTTGAACTCACCAATCGAGTACTTCGTGGCTGGTATTGGTGATACCTTGGCTAAGTTCTATGAATCCGAGTTGATTTTCCAACAATTACCAGAAGATCAGTACACGGTAGCACTGACTATTTCTCGTCAAATGGCCAACAACTGCAAGGACGTTCTCCTGAAGAACTCCATCGGTGCTGTAGCTGATATGAAGGCTGGCCGTTTAACACCACGCTGGCGTCAAATCGTTGAAACCATTACTGTAATGGCCGGAACTGTTGGTGGCTGGGGCGATGACTACGGTCGTGCTTCTGGCGCCCACGCCATTCACGATGCTTTGACTATCTTCCCAGCAACTGCCCCACATCTACACGGTGCGAAGGTTGCTTACGGGATCTTAGTTCTGCTGGCTATCGAAGGTAAAACTGATAACATCAGAGATTTGCTGCCCTTCTACCATGAGCTCGGCCTACCAACTAACTTGGAAGACTTGAACCTCGGCGGCATTCCCGACAGTGACATCGAAAAAATTGCCACTGCTGCAGCGGATCCAAGCACGCAAATGCACTTTGTCCCCACTAAGGAACCAGTTACAGCTGAGGTTGTTAAGGACGCCATCTTGACGGTTGAAGATATTACAGCTTTTGTTGAAGAATAAATGCTTGAAATGAGTTTTAAACAAGGCAGCACGACAATTTTCTAACTTGGGAAATTGTCGTGCTGCTTTACTTATGTCAGCTTAAATGACTATTTTTAAATTAACCCCTTTAATTACATCATTTAGCCGTAAATTTATTTAATTTAAGTTACTATATGCTACACTCTTACAATGTAGAATATAAGACGGTGACAGACGAAAAATCATGAGGTGATGCCATGACAATCATGACGAGGACCAAACGGATTGGAAGTTTGTCTGTTGATAGAGATTGGCTTGTTTTTCTTGAAAGCTGTGTGGGTTTGTACCTGCGCAACACTGCTAGTCAAACGGGCAACCCGATTGGTGAAAGCCATCCGGAAATTTCTGAAGACACTAAAAAGCCGCCCATAACTTTGACCGGTTCGGCGACTTTTTAGATCTTCTAAATGGTTGTTGTAACTTTAGGTGAAGTCACTGTTCTACTTCTACCACGCCTTGATTATATCATGAGGCGTGGTATTTTTGTAGTTTGGTGATTTAAATCCGTTAAATTAATTGCCACGATTTAGGACATTCCTTGACTATGTCCCACTTTGGCAAAATCCTTTTAAATTGTAGGTAAACGGGGTCTCGCTTGATACAATTTTAAATGTTGCTTATCTTTTGTGCGTATTATCACCTAAAAAGTTATGCTAAATTAATTAGCGAATTCTCCGCAGATTAATCGACATATTTGCAACGTAAACACCTAAGATAATAACGGCTGCCCCTAAAAATTGATAACCGTTGAACTGCTCACCCAAAATGAAAATACCCGCAACAATCGATACGACGGTTGAGATTCCAATAAACGATGAAGTCTGATTGACCCCAATTTTTGCAATCGCAAAGTTCGATAAAAACAATGCAATCACTGAACTACCAATACCTTGGTATAATACGGCCTCCAAAAATTTCATATTGACCACCGGCAAACGCAATAAAGTACCAACGTTTCCTTGACCCACAGCTTCACCAACTGCTAATACGCTAAAGACAATTGCACCCGCGGCTAACATTAAATAGGTGATTTCAATCCCCGTATAGCTCTTAGCTTTCTCCACAAATACACTGTAAAGCGCATATGTGCCAACGGCCAATAATAGGAACAAATATCCCACCACTGACAGACTTGTCTGCGTTCCGGCAGCCACCACTGTGATGATGACACCGACCAAAGTCATCAAAATTCCGATCACTTGTTGACGACTCGGACGCTTGTGTAAAATTAAAGTTGATGCCAGTAAGCTTGCCACTGGAATACAAGCTAAAAAAACACCACTTTCCGAAGCAGTCGTATGACTGATGCCAACCGTTTCACCAACAAAATATAGAACGGGGTTAAATAGACTGACTAACAAAAGCGGTTTTACCGCCTTCCCCCGTAAATCAATATGCACGAACCCAACCGCTATCAATCCACTCATCACCACAAAGGCAATCACAAAGCGCCACCCCAGCAAGGCTAAGACACTCGCCTGATTCGTTGCTTGTTTTGTGAAAATATAACTCAAACCATACAGTCCCTCACAGCCTAATGCAGCCAAGCTTCCGAGGATTAACGACCGTTTGTTTACTTCTTTCATTTGTTTACCAGTCCCTACAATCTTATAATATTTTCCCAGTTCACGTATCTGATAATTATACCCCAAACTTTTAGAGAACCCTAGGACATCATCGCTAGCAACAAGAATGATATTTGGCTGACTAACAATAAATTTTTCAGCCATATTCTACCTGAATCTTCCTATTATATTAGACATGATGACCACCCACCAACCCAGAACGTTCAATGACCGTACCGCCGAGTGTTAATGATGGCACTAAAAGGTCGCCCAAAACTTTGACCGCTTCGGCGACTTTCTGGTGTCATTCTTTATAGTCACAATCCGGGAAATTAATCTGAGCGGAATTTAGGATATTTTCTGACTATGTCTTACTTCTGCAAACCCCGTAAACTGTAGGTAAATATAGCCTCGGATGATACAATTTTAAATGTTGCCTATCCTACACCACAGCGGTTGGGAGTGTTGTTCAACTTTTTAGTAGCACCCCTTGTGGTTTCACTAGTTTCAATTTGGTTTACGGACTGGTTAGATCACACCACAAGTAAACTCCAGGCAACAATCTACCCCCCGCTTTTAGCGTAAAAAAGAGCCTTAGCAGCTGCAACTGCTAAGGCTCTTGGTGTTCATGTTGTTCAACTTTTTACACTCATTATTATATTATCTTTCCCAGCCATAGCAAGCAACCACAACTTAATTCGTACCACCTTGCACAGACTTAATTCAATTCGGTTTTCTAATAATGATTACTGTGCCGTCAATCCCCCATCAACCGTGAATTCTGCACCCGTCGAATAACTCGAATCATCTGACGCCAAGAAAAGCACCATCTTAGAAACTTCTTCAGGTTCAGCAATTCGTTGCAACGGAATCATTTTGGCAAATTGTTTTACCGCCTCATCCGTATCGCCCTGATGAATCATTGGTGTTGAGATTACACCTGGATGAACGGAGTTAACCCGGATATGATTGTGTGCTAACTCCAGTGCTGCAGCCTTGGTCATCCCGCGAACGGCAAACTTCGTGTCAGTATAGCCAATGGCACCGCCGACTAAGCCATTAATAGAAGAAATATTCACGATGCTGCCAGAACCCGCTTTTTTCATTTCAGCTGCAGCATATTTCATTCCCAAGAACACACTCAACTGATTGATCTTGAAGATTTTCAGGTATTCATCCGTGGTGATGTCAAATAGTGATTTGGCATACGTGATGCCGGCATTATTAACTAAAATATCCAGTTGACCAAAATGAGCAATGGTCTCTTTAATCACCGTTTGCCAGTCGGCTTCACTAGCAACGTCTTGCTTAACAAAGACGGCATTATCTCCCAGTTCAGTCGCTAATTTGGTCCCTGTTGCTTCATTAATATCTGTGATGACCACTTTAGCACCCTCGCTAACGAACAACTTAGCGTGCGAGGCACCCATACCTTGTGAGCCACCCGTGATGATTGCTACTTTTCCGGTTAATTTATTCATAATGATTATCTTCCTTTTTGTAAGCGTTTTCTATTCTGTCAACAATAACTTTCCAGATAACGGTTCCTGCACTTATTTGTTACTAGCCCTTAACGCATTTAGCCAGCGTTTCGCGAATCGAAGCAGGTACGTCGTGATCTTTAATACCAAGGAATGCTTGCGTTTCAGCCGGATCAGAGCATAACTGCTCCTCTTGTAGTTGTTGAGACAGCAAGAGGTTAATCCCATGTTCTTTACCAGCCTGGTCAACTTCCGCTTGAGCATCTTCCAGTTGTGGCTTCATTTGATCAAATGAAATCACTCGTACTTGCGTTTTACCGGTCTGACCTAAGGCCGCCACAATCATCGTATAGAACTCCTGATAGCTAAGGTTATAACTATTAATCGCAAAGGTTTGTCGATGTTTACCGTTCTCCAGCGCACCAACGGCAGCTTCACCAACCTGCTCAACAGTTACAGACGAGGTTGCCCCCTTTAGAGCTGGGTAGACAGACTGGTCACGGATCATATCAACAAACATTTTCCATAATGGCATTCTGCCTGGCATGGTACCAAAGATATAAGGTAATCGCAGTGATGTCACTGTCATGCCACCTTCACCTTCCGCAAAGGCCACCTGTTCCTGCAACAGCCGGGTATTAACGTATGGTTGGTCTTGATAAGTTGGGTATTTAGCTGCCAGCTTAATCGCAAACTCACTATTATAAGAGCCAAATAACACGAAATGGCTGACCCCGGCTTGCCGTGCTAATCGTGCAAATCGTTGAGTTGGTAGAACGTTAGCCTGATAATAAAAGCTCAAGGCCGGCTTATCCGGAACCGAACGTTCATCTGCACCGGCGGCATACATAAAGCCATCGCAGTCAGCTAGTAAATCAACGATCTGTGAATCACTAAGTTTGTTCATATCACCAAGAGTTAATTCGACCTCTTCAGGCAGCAAATCCGCTTTCGGCAATGGTGGCAATGCCATTGTCTTGACCTGATAGCCGCGTGACAACAGTTCTTTAATGGTGTAATAGCCTAAAAAACCGGTCCCACCTAAAACAAACACTTTCGACATTGAAATCCCTCTTTTCTAGGTTGTTTGATAATTAATTCACAACCAGTATAATAGATTCCAATAGCACTTTAGTAACAAAAATCCGTTAAGTGTTCAAATTGGGTGGGTGACAACATGAATCAAAATTTTCCGTATGTAAGTACCAATTATTTATCGGGTCAATATCAGCCGCAATCACTGACGATTGTGCATCAGCATTTGCAAAAAACTCAGCCAGCTCATTTTTCCGATGAGGCTGAGTTACTCGTGATTACTGATGGTCAGATGACTCTGGAACTAAACCGGCGACCAATCAACCTGTCTGCCGGCGAAATTATCCAACTCATGCCCTATCAAATGCAACAGTTAAAACTATCCGCCAATCAATCGGTGGACCTTTTCCGAATTCGTTTGTCCTTGGGATTGCTCTTACTATCTTCCACAGACGAAGCACAGTATTCAAAAGCCCTTAAAACCACAGATCGATTCTACCCAGTTGTACGGGTCAACACGACTGAAAAGGCTTTTTTAACTCAATTTTGCCAAGAAGTTATTCGCCAAAAACAATTACCGTTAGGCGGATCATCAAGTCTAAACTTATCCTTAGTTTCTTACGTGATGTATTTGTTTCAAACAGGAACCAAGGTCCCGCTCCCAAAGCAACATATGGAACCAGCTTGGCAATGGTTAAAATATCTGCAGTTTCATCATCAGTCTGAAGTCACTTTAGCAGAGGTTGCAAAAGTCTTCAGCGAAACCGAAGACACTGTTCAAGAAGGATTGCTCAGAATTACGGGCTTCTCATTTGATCAATTACTAAATCAAGTCAGGATCAGGAACGCAACAGCATTACTAGAGTTTTCAGAACTCACTATTCGTCAGATTGCCAATATTTGCGGGTATCATTCAGTTGGCACCTTCTATTATCAGTTTAAAAAGACTCATCGCCTATTACCAGTAGAGTACCGCAGCCAACTCAGCACGCATCAGCAACTTGTGGGGCTCAGCGATGGCTGGGTGATCGGCGTTTATCTGCTGGAGCACTGTTATGAACCCCTGACGGTTGAACAAGTAGCCCAAAAATTGAATTTTTCAGTTGATACGATTACCGACCGCTTAAAAGAGCACTTTGGTTTAACCTTTAAACCCCTTCTAAATCTCTTCCGCTGTGAATTAGCTCGGCCGCTCGTCTTAACCTCAAAACTAACTTTTGCACAAATCGCCATTAAAGCCGGCTACCACGATACTGTAAGTTTTGTACGAAACTACCGAAAAGTGTGGCAGGTAACGCCTAACGTTGATCGTGGGAACGGGACAAAACATTAGTATAGGAAATTATTTCAGACGCTTTCTAATTATGTCCCATTTTTACAAAGCCTATGTAAACTGTAGGTAAACGAGGCTTCACATGATACAATTTTAAATATTGCCTAACCCACACCGCAGCCGTTGGGAGGTGGTTCCGTTGTTTAGCGTACTAGTAGCACCCCCTTGTGGTTTCAATCATTTCTATTTGGTTTACGGATTGGTTAGATTGTAGACACCACAAGTAAACTCCAGGCAACAAACTAACCCACGCGCTTTTAGCGTAAAAAAGAGCCTTAGCAGTAGCACCTGCTAAGGCTCTTGGTGTTCCGTTGTTTAGCTTTTACAATTTCTATTGTATCATCTTCTCCAGCCATAGCAAGCACCCTGCATCGTCGCAACAATCACACTTTCCCACAAAATAATTATAAATGTTATTTACGATGTTGTCTTTTTCGAGCATTCAAGTTCTCTAATAATAGGATAAATCATTTAATTATTCACATAAATTAATAATTATTTATTCAAAGAAAGGTAATTCAACTAATACGGGATTGTACTTTTATGTATTGGGTGATATATTTTACTCGAGTTTAGCGAACTAGAATTCCAGCCTGGAGAAGGATGAAAGCGCTAAGAAAATACTGGTTTACTGAACAATTTACACAAAAACTTTTGTATGTTTTCGGGTGTACCCTAAAAAGTTATGCACTTATTTCCCTTTTAAACAAATTTTAATAAAAATACACTTAAAAACAGATTTATCAATTTTTTCGATTTTTTTTAAAAATTTGGAAGAGACTCAGAGGTTGCCGACTTATACAGCTAAACTGCCTTTAATCGTTTACTTTGATATGCTGCGTGACAGACAGAACTCAGTGCTTGTTTTCAAACCATCTAGCTAAAAGAATAACCGTTTAGACTTCCGTTTCGGGTAACTGCCCGTACCGGTAATGGTTAAGATCATCGTCGACTTCATCGGTGCGCTCCAGAAAGCCGACTTTGCCGAGGATGAGCCCCCGTTTGTATTTCTCAATCTTAATCATGAGTTTTTTGAGCGTTTCTTCCGAATGATGCTCGCCTAAGTCTGCCATATCAAACGTAGGACAGATTAAGGCTGTCTGCTGCTTGATGAAGCCAGCGATGGCCTTGCACAATTCTTGACGGCATTCGACTGAACGTCTCGACATCGGCCACTGTAAAACCAGATGGTGGTCAACGATCACGCGGCTGCAATTATCTGGAAAGTCCCAGATATCGCGTTTGTATTGCCAGCGAAACCAGGACCGGTTAGTGGCGGCGACTGGCCCCGCTGGCATGAGCCAAAAATCACGGCAAACGTACGGCACCCCCCTTTTCATTTTCAGCGCCTTAGCTATTGTGTGGCGAATATCGTTGTGATAATCCATAGGAAAGTGCTTCCGTAGACGTTTCAGCAGCCGATTAGGTGTCGGCCGGACTTTGATCAGCCGCTGATCATCATACAAGATGATGCCATTATAGTGGCTTTGGGTGTCCGATTGATTGATTATAGCAAGAACATGTTCCCATTCTGGAACGAGCTTCATATCCTCACTAGCAGTGACCACCTCGTCAAGTTGTAACTCACTGGGTTCTAAGTAACCCTGTTTTTCGACTTTTTCCCGGCTTTCGGGAGTAAGATCCATGTAATATGTCATGGAATGTACGCTCCTTTTAATAATAGAATTGATGGTACGAGAGCATCATAACTGGAATATACCAAAATGGAAAGTCAAACGAATCGGCGGTGGCTGGCAGATTGGGCTATTTGGGTGCTGATTGATTAGGTGGTCGGTATGGAAGATTTGGCGGTGATTTATAGCTTAGTTGTGATTGAATTTTGAAGAAGTGGACTATACCATCGTTTTCCCTAGTTATATGTGAACATGTTTCGGCTGAGCCGTTAGTTGAGTTTTAAAGGGTATCGATTAGTATTTTGAGGTGTCTGAGGTAGAAAAAGTTTTTTGAACTTTATTTATTTTTGGAGGCGTTTTGGGAGGCATCGGTGAAGGTGCGTAGACTTGACTCGGTTCCATTCTCTGGTAAGACACTAAAGGAATGAACGTTATCATTAATGACACAAGAAAAGAGAGCCCCTGTGACGGACTCTCTTTTTTAATGCTCTGGTTGGTTTTCATCGCCCGGTCTCCGCTAACGTTTCCGGTCCAACCAATTAGCGAATATCGCTACAAGAATACCGGAAATAACGCTGGCAAGTATCGTCAGAATAAATACCTCCCTTCTCCGTAATCAGGTGTGCATTACTTTGAAAGTCGGGCGACCGTAGTAGTCTATAGAACTTGGATAGTGGTTACAAGAGTTGTTGGAAATTTGACACAATGTTTCGCTGGATGCTTTAGCGGTGGAATGGCATAACTCGAGGAGTACGATAGATTTAAGACATTGTCTAATATTGAGCTGTGTATTTAAGATATTGAGCTTTACTTAACTGAAATCTCTGGTACAATGAATTTGAATAAAGTAAATCATGATCAACACAGAAAAGAGAGCCCTGCAACGGCTCTCTTTTTTGTTTCTTGGCTGAATTTTGTCGCCCGTTAATTGACTAGCGTCTCCGACTCAGCCAATTGGCGAATAGTGCCACAAGGATGCCGGAGAGCACACTAGCAGCAACAGTAACTATAAAGTAAATCACGGCCAACACCTCCCTTCTCCGTAATCAGATGTGGATTACTTTGAAAGTCGGGCGACCTTAGTAGTCTATAGAACTTGGGTGGCTGTTACAAGGTTTGTTGGGAAATTAACACAATTAGGGTCATTATTGTGGCTGATCCAAACATGACATTTAGTATTGAGCACGCAGATTTAAATATCCAACCTACTCATCTTTCAGAAGAGGAAAAGCAACGTATTATTGACGCATCAGCGGCTGAGATATTTGGGCAACCAGTCGTACAGGACACACTACGGGAACTTTACAAGCTTTAATTTCGAAAAAAACTTTTGATGATAAAAACGACCTGACTGCTTTAATAAGAATCGGGTCGTTTTTTTGTGACTTCAGCGCAGGAGAAGAGATTATGACCCTCACCTTGCAGTCAAACACCGGTTAATTTACACATATTTATGATTATGTACCAGATTAAATACTTAACTATCTTTATCTCAATTTGGGGATTGGCGTATTCAAGGGGAACATATGTGCTAGAATAATGTTTGAATGAGTGAAGTGAATTTTATTGGAAGCGTAGAGGCGAACATCTTGGATACTGATAGCTGCTTGACGATTATACTCACTGGCTTCGAGGCCAATATAGAACCAAACGAATTGATACCTCTGAGGAGATCACAACCCCATTCACTAATATGATTGGCGATAACATGCGGGTATATGTAACCCCAATATCCAATAATCGGATTCGCTTATCCGACGATGGTACATCGTTAGAAGATCTGTTGCTGTATGGCATTGACATCAATTCAACGGCTCATAGAACGATTATCGACCGAATAGCGCGCCAGTTCTCAATTGATTTACTCGATGATGTGCTTTCAACCACTGGTCATGTTTCTGACTTTCCAAGGATGATACAAAGCCTGATTTCAGCTATGATTCAAATCAATGGCTTGTCGATTATCACTTAAAGGCGGGAACTTTAATCTTCATCTAGCGTTCTTGCCCACTCTTCAAAGTCATCCGTATCACCAATCGTTTCGGCCATATGGTGTTGATCTTCGTACTTTGCGTGTTGCGCTTCCGGGGTATCCAGGAAACTGATTAATTTCACGTCATTATCAGCTGCTTTGATTAAGGACAGTCGGACGTACTCGGATACTGTTAACCCCATTTTGGCTAACTAAGGTACTGCTGAACGTTAGTTATTGAGAAGGCTGGCTGATGTATTTTGCATTGGCTGGCCTTTTTCGTGCTGAAAAGCAAAAAATCTTCCAACCTTTCTGGGTCGGAAGACTTCATTTTTACGATGATACTTCAATATTTCAATTACTAATATGTCGCTTACTCTGTACATCAGCCTTAGCAAGCTGATGTTTCTTGCGCTCATTCAGCCAAAGCAAGACAAAGAACGCCCCACTGCTGAAGGCCCATGCAAGACCCGATAATACTGCCAGCCAGAGCGGATGGGAAAAGATGGTGATGATCATTAACACAAAAGCAAGTGTATCAAATTTACTATTGATTCGATTCCATTTGTCGTATGGGGCAATCCATACCTTTGCAGTTTTCATTATTCGTCATCAGCTTTCAGAAATTTAGTGGGTGTATTCTTCTATCATTTTACCATTAAAGGCGATACACATCTCGCTATGCCTAACAGAGAATGACCGTATAACCAACTGATCACTGCAACTTTGGAAAATCCCAGGCTATAAGTCATCATCCGCCCCGCCAAATTTACAGAAAACTTCTTCCATTGATTGCGTTTCTTTGCCGCTTGCTTGATAGCGTTTATAAGCGACTTGGGCAACTTGCTTATCGTATTCATCTTTAAGTTGTTCCATTGAGTACTTCTTAATCAAGTTAGACAGTGTGATGCCGTAGAATTCGGCCATGCAGTGCAGCCATTTCTTTTCTAAATGACTGACATGAACAGTAATCATTGCCATGAGTAGTCGCCTCTCTGTGTTTCATCGTATTACATGATGGTAGAATTGCCAAAGGGATGTGGTTTGAGTTGACCTGCAGTAAATTAAAGACTATATTATTGGAAATTGTCGGATCAACCCTCGTCATGCGCGATGGCGTACTCTGCAACTGTTTCAACAAGATCCGACGAAACCAACACATTGGGGGTAATTGTCGTGGAGAATACGAACGTGACATTTAGTATTGAACGTGCAGATTTAAATATCCAGCCCATCCATCTTTCAGCAACAGAGAAGCAACAAATTATTGACGCATCAGCAGCTGAGGTGTTTGGGAATCCAATGGTACAGGAAATACTACGGGAACTTTCTAAACTTTGATTTTGTCCCAGCCTTTTGATGATTTGACGCACTTAGGCAGCCATGCTAAACTACACTCATTAATTGCTAACCAGGCTTCGAGGAATCGGAGCAGACTTGGTTGGCCTTTTTTATGGAGTCATCTATGGTTAGTGATTTCTTATTTTGTAACGATTTAGTATGTTATATCAATCTTAGTGATGGTAGTATAATCACCATTAGTAGATTGGCTTGCATTCTAACAAAACAGTCTCAGTTAATAAAAAATATCGTTCCAAATAATTAAAAATGGGAGATACTTCAAATGAGCTCAAACAGTAACTGCACCAACTTATATCATGCAGTAAACATTATTTGCTCGAAATGTAAAAAGACTAAATTCATAACTAAAAATTAAGACTGGAAATCACTAGAATTTCTGACAAATGGGATTAAAAGAATATCTAAGGAGTACGCCTCATGGACAAGAACAAGTACATTAACAGTCGCTTAGATGATCAAATTGAGTGGTATGACAAAAAAAGTAGCATCCAGAAAAGGTATTTCTACCTCTCCAGAATCACTTCAATCATTATTGCTGCTTCGATTCCAGTCTGTACAGGATTCGTTCCAAAGTATTCCTGGATGCTCCACATTATCGCAATTCTAGGTGCATTAACTGGAGCCATAGAAGGAATTTCTACTTTAACAAAGCTACATGAAAAATGGATACAATACCGAACTATTGCTGAAGCACTAAAGCGTGAAAAATATATGTTTAGTACCTCATCCGGAGTTTATGATTCGCCAGATACAGATCAACTTAAAACTCTTGTAGAACGTTGCGAATCTATTATTTCAAGTGAAAATATTAATTGGGCTAACATGAACAACAATAAAAGGGGAGACAAAAAATGATTGATAGCCATAAATGCTTTATTTCTTTCAAAACTGAAGATCTTAATTACAAAAATATTATTCAGAACGACTTAGATATCGATATGATTGATAAGTCTTTAAATAGCCCTATTAATTCCATGAATGAAGAATACATCATGCGAAAAATCCGTCAAAATTATCTTCAGGATTCTACGATTACTATTACTTTAATTGGATCACACAGCGCTGAAAATAATATTACAGAAAACCAACATTATATTAAGCGCGAAATGCAAGCCAGTTTATACGATAAGCCTAACGGAATATTAGGCATAGTTCTTCCAGAAATGTATGACAGCATTTTTAAAGGAAAATACACTTGCTCAATCTGTAATAACGAACACAATGCCGTTGCAATTAATGATGATACCGTAATTAAAGAATTTAGTTCAAACTACTATATCGCAGATCATGTTGGCTGCGCTTGGAGCTATAATGACGAGTACTGTGTACTAACAAAATGGGATGACTTCGTTAACAGTCCTGCGCGCTACATTCAAGCATCATTCGATAAACGAACTGATCCTGTAGCTAAAAAGATTAAAGTATTCCCAAAGTAGAGTGACGTGTACCCCCAAAGTTGGAAGCGACTTTGGGGGTACACATCAGAGTTAGTCCAGAATATAATAAGTTTTTTCAAAAATTTCTTGATTTACCGGCCATTGCTCCCCTTCAACTCCAGTGATAATCCAGTCTCCAATATTAGCATGCATAATTCCTTCTAATGTCTGTATATCTAAAGGTATCCTAGTTTGAACGGCTTTAACAGGAATTGGTTTTTTTATAGCGTTAACAGTGCGATATTTCATTATTAGTGCCCCCAATTTAATCAGTAATTATCCAAATACTAGTCGGATTTAATATATCTAAAATATAACACACAATGTTGTTCTGTCGATTAACTTGCTTGTGGAGATACTCAACTAATACTTAAGTATTTAAAAGCATGCACCTCAATACCATGGATCCCGGAATTAACGCTTTTTTGATACTCTTTGTATTAACAGCACCCCATAAATAACAAAAATGGTACCTCACAATGTAGAGGTACCATTTTTGTGTGAATTTTATAGTTTCACAAAGGGCCATAAAAAGCACTCAGACTGTAATCTCATTCTAACCGCCTAATTTTGAAACACATATTGTTTTATTATCACCCTTGCCGATAATCATCCAGCATGGAAATAATAGAATCCTCATTGAAATACTTCGGTGATTTTTCCACATACTGATCAAAGAAATGATCATCAAGACTGAATAATTTCACCAAAAAGTTTGGCAGAATATGCCGCTGTTCAAAGAACTCGGAAGCGTTAATGAGATGATGATCTAAAACGAGTTTAACTAATGCTCTGATTTTACCTGGCTTCAAAGGGACCAACTTATCATCTAGAGGTTCAAGACTTTTATACCCCAATTTGGATAATTTACCCCAGAAATATCGATGTTCCTGATAAGACATTAATCCAATATGGTAAGCTCTTAGCTCCATGGCAGCGATTGAAACAGCGTATTTTTGTTTTAGATCAAGATAGAAGTCAGGATTTGATTTGCGAGTGAGTTGCTGAAAATCCTGCGTGAATTGCTCTTGAGGCAGCAAGAATGCTCCAGCAAAAGCATTGGCCTCACTCTCCAATTCATCAACTTCTGATTTATCAAGAATGGCCATATCAATGTCACGATGAAGCAAAATGTGACCTAGTTCATGCGCCAAATCGAAGTTTCTACGCACTGCTGACTTTTTGATGTTTCCCAGCACAATGAACGTCCGCTCAGATGTCGATGCACTGTATGCATCAATGGTGGCGCCGAGGTCCTTTTCTACAATATATATCCCACTACGCTCTAACACATACATCAAATCACGATTATCAGTAACTTTAAGTATTTTCCGACTACCTTTAGCAATAGTCTCAATCAGCTGATTGCGCGCCATTCCAGGGTTCTTTTCAATGTAGTTCTGGACCCGTTTTTGGAGATCAGAGATAGTCGATTGTGGCAGTTTCAAAGTCTGCTCAAATACATCAAGATAGTAATTTTGAAAATCTAAGAATCTCAGTTCCAAGCGCGTCTTCTTTCGAGAATCACGATCCTTAGATCGGTATGCAACCTGGGATTCGTCAACACTCCTCTGTAACTCACCATTCTCAAAAAAATACTTCGACTCAACATTGAACAAGTTTCGGATTTGGTTTAAAACCTCAATCTTAGGAATAACGTCCTTGGTTTCGTACTGCCAAACAGCCTGTTCAGAAATCGACAGTTTATCCGCCAAATTTTTTCTGGACATGCCATTGAGCTCTCTAAGATTAACTAATTTCTCGCCAAAAAACATACCAATCACATCTTTCTAAAGAAGTTACCCATTTTGAATATCTTGATCGCCAGTTTCTTCCTTTCTCGAAGGTACCTCGTAACCAAATGAAAACTCACTATTTGAATAAGTGCTATCTGGAATACGATCATTTTTCACAGCAGCCAATTCTTCATCGCCAATTTCGACATTACTCTTTTCAATATATGGTGTTAAGTTGTCCGCGATATATAAGGTCATCTTTTGTTGGTTGGGTACCGTCAAATAGATATTCTTAATCATTTTATTTTCATCAGTATCATAAGTCACTATGTAGAATCGGTCAAATTGGGCTATATCGCCATTTTGAGCTTTAAATTCCGCTAAGTCACTTTGGTTCGGTAGATCGTATAAATCCAATGACATTTGACCAACTAAATCACCCTTAAGTTCACCATTCTGCACAAGGTGATTGTTAGCACGCGCAAAATCGAATAAGTAGTTATCCTTGTTAGCATCAGCAGGTGCTGCATCGAAAGTTTTCCTAGCCGAAGTCGCATTTTTTACCAAGATCAAGTATTTGTTATTGTTTGAATTCAGCGTGATTTGCAGGTATCGCCAAGAACGTCCTGCCTTCCCAGCAGTACAACTAAGACCCTCTAAGCTTTCACATTGTTCCCACACCTTAGAATCGACATGATTTCCACGAGTCCAAGCATAAGCATCACTGATTTTAAGCATATCGCTGGCACGCTTACGTTCCGCTAAATATGACTTATAACCAGAAAGAATGCCATCTACAATTTTTTGATTCAGTTCTGGGTCAAGTTTTAAGTCTGTCATGTATACTAACCCCTTTCAGATTTTATAATTCAAGTATACACGGTCTTTTAATTATTTACAGTATTTTATTGAATTTTTTTAAAGTAAATATGATATATGCAATATTTTTATTAAATTATTAGCATTGAGCGAATCATTTTCAAGAAAATAAATATCAACTATTCTCTAATTCAATCAACTTAATCGAGAATAAACATTTATATCTCAATAAAAAAGACGAGCGTTCATCACCCGTCTTACAACCTGTCACTATTACCATTTTGCTTAGCTATTACTTCACTCACATTAACAGTTGGCATAATGTAACTCGGATATTCATTCGACATCATTGTGAGTGTGGATATCGCAGTTCGAAGATACGGATAAAGAATTGCGACTGCATTATTACGGACCAAACTGTCAGGACCAACATTGTCTTTATCAGCCTCTGGGTGATACGTGAATGACCCAGTAAGCGTACATGTGACCTCAAACGGTACTTTCGAATCTCTAGTTGATCCTACTAAGACTGACAAAGACACATCAATATAATTGGCATTGATGTGATTATTCACCGTAATCTTGGGATTTAACTTGATATCGCATTTTGATGTCACTTTATAATCTAAATTTCGTTGATACTGCATATTATCAACGTGGTATCCCTCAAATTCTAATGCGTTCATTATGCTATCCCTCCAAAATTAGTTAGCTTAAACTCTTTATCAAATTTGCTTAACTTGATGGTTTTATATTTAGGTGTATGCGAAGCATAGGTAGAAGTAGCTAAACGCTGATTTAAAAACTCATTAGTAGTTTGGGGAGAATTTATTTTATGGCAAATACCATTTCGATAATCTCTCTCAGCACTCCGGAACAAATTTTCTTGATACTTGACCTGTACTCGCCGGTTATTTTCTATCTGAGTCAGAGTGGACGACGCGATACCTAGTTCATCCGCAAATTCTCTAACTGACAACCCCATATTTTCCCGCAATGTTCTGATTTCTTGTGGTGTCATATACCCTTTACGCATCCGATAAGCATCAAAAGACCTTTCAACATTTTCCATCGGATGATCAAAGTCACTCCACAATTCACCATCAGAATCCTGCCAATAGTGATTTTCCACTAACAAATCATCAACATCTTTAACCCTAACTGTCTCAAGCGTCCAGACCTCGGTGTACAAGTCTGTTGTACCTAATTCTTCGTTGTAAAACCTCTTTTTAGTCGTCATTTTGATGTCCCCCTTAAGATGAATGCCTATTTTTGCCATATGGAAATAACATTGGAAATTCGGAAATATGTAATGATATCCAAATCACTGCGCCATTAGGCCGGTCCTGAAACTTTAAATAGCAATCTTCACCGTTAATGTTCAAGCCAAATACCCATATTGCTCCAGGTATAATCGGTGTGTGATTATCTAATTCTGGTCCAGAAATGTAATTTTGGTATGTTAAATTATTATCAATAATATCTAATGCCAATTTATCATCAATTCCAAGAACACTCAAAGTTTGTTGATTTTTCCGACGTCGGCTTAATTTCCAAAGCCTTCGCTGCTGTCGAATCGATCTTAATATGTTCTTTATGCTGTCAATATCAGCCAACTATTTACACATCCAGACTTCATTATCTATATTTTAGCATATCTGTATCTCAGGAAATACGATTTAGCCTTTAATCTTTCATAAAGCGATTGAAAAATAGGTATTCCTAAGATTAAAGGTTAATTTCGTAACTTGCTGAAACGCAAATCTAACTACTATATAGTTTCGTAAATAGTCACGTAACAGTTTTCATACAGTCACACCTTGAACCCAACCAATCAGCGTGCAATACTAAAACTAATATTAAGGCACTTAGAAAGTTGGGTGAATCATATGTATCACATGATCAGTTTTGATTTAGACGGCACTTTGGCAGACACTTTTCCGGTGATTTTGAAGTCGTTTCACAGCACGGTGCAGCACTTTACGGGTGAACAGATTGATGACCAGCAAATTTTTGACACCTTTGGCACCAACGAACAGGGCATGCTTCGCAGCTTATTACAGAGTGTGCCATTAGATACCGCTTCGAATTACTTTTACGAAGTTTATCAGCAGGCCCATGAAAACTTGCGACAGCCATTTCCTGGCATCGTAGATCTACTCCAGAATTTAACCAATCATGGTATCCAAATCTCCCTGCTCACTGGTAAGGGTCAGCAGGCGTGTGACATCTCGCTGGAAACGCTAGGTTTGACCGGCTACTTTAAGCCCGTTTTGGTGGGCTCACCGGACCGCAACGTCAAAACGGATAACCTCAAGCATCTTCTAACCACTCAGCACCTTGCTCCAAACGAATTAGCATATGTCGGTGATGCTACCAGTGATATCAAGGCTGCCCAAGCTGCTGGCATCCACTGTTTTTCAGCAGCTTGGTCGCCTAGCACGCAGTTAGGACAGCTGAAAGCTGTCAACGCTGATATTTATGAAACAGTGGCGGCTTTGCAGACAAAGTTACTGAATTAAACAGCTTACTGCAAATGAATTAAAACCGCTTATCAATCAGATCTCCCAGAAATAAAAACGCCCAATATTCTGCGACAGAAACACAGAGTATTGGGCGTTTTCTAATGATTTGATTTAAAAATCAAGCTGCCTTGCTAGTACCCGTTCGATAATTCAAATGGAAGCCTGGTTGAACGTTAAAGATGTAGACGTTGAACCGAATCGCGTGGCTACCAATTGATTCAGCCTGCATTTCCACCCCGTTTGCCAATAAGTTATTACCAGCAAAGACCGGTTTAACTTCGTAGCGCACATAATGTGAGCGGCTGCTCCGTAAATAACTCGCCACTTGGTTTTCGTACTTTTCCATACCGGGTGCGTTCAGTGATCGCGTTCCCGTCATGAGATTCTTCAGATTATTGTTTTGACCGGTCAGCTGATAGCCGATTAAATGACTCCGGTTGTAAAGCCAGCCACCATGACCGCGTTTATTGTGCCAACCAGTGGGATTAACGTATAGCGGTTGACGCTCAGCATGTGGCATCAGCCGTTTGTTTAACATGGCATCAGCCGTAGTCACCCTGTTCAACCGGTCCAGGTTCCCGTAATGCTGCCAGGCACCTTTCTTAATACTCAGCCGGTTTAACTTCGGCTGATTATGATTGATGATCACGATTTGCTGCCCGTGATACTTGAGTTTTTGTAACCCTGAAGCGCTGGCTTTGGCCTGCTTGATATGCTTCACAGGCACTCGCTTCACAACTGTACGACGCTTCACGTGGCGGTGATGCGTTACTCGCTTGTGATGCGCGGTTGCCTGATCGGTTTTAGCCAGTGTCAAGCCCCTGTGCTTGGCAGTTTGCAAACTAACCTTGAACACTTTTCGCGCCCGGTTTAGCCCACGGTTATGGCGATGATAAAAGTAGTGCTTACCCGTTCTGGTGACGTAAACCATGGTTGCTGCATTGGCATTGTCTGGTTCTCCAGTAATACCCGCTGGTACCGCCAAAATCGTCATCGCTACGATCAATGACAGTACCGTTTTGAACATCTTCGACATTTTCTCTTCTCCCAAACAGACTAGTAATCAGCCGTTATTATTGAATTAGTAACTTATTAATTATACGAGTCATGATATATTGGGGTCAATTAAAAATGTGTTCAAACGATAACGATTTGTTTATGTAAGCGTTTTAAATTTGACTCAAATAAAAAGACGTTCAGCATATTGCACACACTGAACGTCTTTTGCGTTGTTTTAATTTTCAATCAGCCCTAGTTCACCTTAGCCTGGACATAATAAGTTACCACGGCGCCCTTCTTAACGTTGAACGTGCCCGGTTGAGTACCGAAGAAATCATTCTCCGAATAAGCACCAACGTAACCAGCAGGCATGTTCATGTACTGCAAAGACGCACCTGGATGAGTATCAAATTCATAGCCAAAATCCATAGTCGTTTTGCCAACTGCTGCGCCAAACGGGACGATTACTGAACCCACTGTTTTACCAGTGCTCTTCTCAACGTAATTGACTGTTACGCCATCCTTTGCACTAACGGGGGCAATCTTTTTCAAGGATCCCGCCCTAATGACGCCAGCAATCCGACTGTTAGAGAGATCCTGGACGCTTAACCAGCGATCACCTTGGCGAGTCCGCGTCTCGGCACCAATAATCACAAACACATCATTGGAGTAGTCAGCTGACGAAACCTTGTTTGGCATATTGATCGCCACGGTATACGGACTAGTCTCAAATGGTGTGGAATATACCTTCGCCGTCCCATCATTGGCAGTACCAGGATTAGCCAAGTGGTAGAAACCGGTAGCCTCATCCGTGGTTAAGGGACTAGGCGTAACTGTACGAAAGACGGTGACGCCTCCAGCTGGCTTAGTATGGGCGGCATCCTTATATCGAACATCACCAATGCGATAATTGGTTGTTTTACCCGTATAAATCCAGCCTTTCACCTTATGATCAAATGTCGCAATTTTAACGTAGACACTGTGACGATTCGTGGTCGCTGTTTGCAGCCACATGAAAGAATCCATACCACGCTTTGAAGTGGCGTATTTTTTAAGCTGACTAGTTGTTTTGACGACCTTAGCGCCCTTAGTTGTCCCAACCTTGTTGTAAAGCGCGTTTTTACCCGTAACATTCATGTAAGTACTCGATTGGATCAACGCCCGGGACGTTTTCACCACTTTCGCATAACTCTTAGCTTGGGCTATGACTGAGCTGGCACCAATACCGCCAGCAATCACACTCACTGTGAGTAACCCTTTTACCCATCTATTTAACATCCGTTTTCCCCCTAATTGATTAATCACTATACCTTAACAAGTTGATTTTAACATAGTCGTGAAATCAATAGCGGTATTTTTACAACAAAAAACCAGCCTGAGCCTCCGCCGCTCAAGCTGGTATTTGATTTCAGTTTCATTAATAGCGTATCTTAATTATATCACTTTTAACCCCGTTGTCGAGTAACACAGCCAGACAGGGCTAGAAGTGCGTTAGACCAATTGTTTACTTAACGATTAGCTGGTTAAGATCGCCGAGATGTAGGATCAAATCGGATAACTGGCTTAACTGACTGAGACGGTTATTTTTAACCTTTTCGTCATCGGCC
This sequence comes from Secundilactobacillus sp. MJ173, assembly GCF_059704265.1. Taxonomy (NCBI): domain Bacteria; kingdom Bacillati; phylum Bacillota; class Bacilli; order Lactobacillales; family Lactobacillaceae; genus Secundilactobacillus; species Secundilactobacillus sp. MJ173. The sequence goes on along the minus strand of NZ_BAAKGN010000013.1, from coordinate 73,834 downwards.
ATGACCATAGTGGCTTCGAAATAGTCGTTGATCACCGACTTCAACCCAGCTAGCGCATCGTAGTAAGCCGGAATATCCAACTCTGATGCTTGTTGAGCAACCTGTTCTACAGCCTCGTGAAGTTTTGGTTCACTGTCGTTATCAAATAAACTGGTATCAACGGCAGTTACCTTACTCTTATCAGCCTTCTGAGCAATCCGCAGAACTCGAGTCAAGGCTTCAATTGTACCCTTGAAGTCATCATCATTTTGGTGATCACTCAAAACTTGGGCGCTGGTAAAGTTGTCCAGCAGATCCGTGTTTGGTCCGCCAATGACGGCATCCACGATATCGTGCTTAACCTTTTCGCCCAATAAGGTGACTTTGATCCGGTCACGTAAGAAGTCGCCAACAGCTTTAACTTGGGCTTTTTGATCCAAATCAGGGGCTACGTTAGCACTGGTTTCAGCAGCAATGGCGTCTTCTACCATCTGCTGGTCGAAGTGCCACTTGTTAGTGCGGATAATCCGCACGATGCCAGTGGCCTGACGACGCAACGCATATGGGTCGTTGGAACCGCTTGGAATCATCCCAGCGGCGAAGAAGGTCAAAATGCTGTCAATCTTGTCAGCAATGGCCAAGACAGCACCAACAGTGGATTCTGGTAAATCACCATCGGCTGAAATCGGCATGTAGTGTTCACGAACAGCTTGCGCTACCACGGCATTTTCACCGTTTAGTAAAGCGTACTTTTCACCCATGACCCCTTGCAGTTCGGCGAATTCACCGACCATACCCGTTACCAGGTCAAACTTATAGATGTGAGCAGCACGAACCACGTCTTTGATTTGCGTATCGTCTAAGCCTAGCTTCTTACCCATGTTTTCGGCAATGACAGCAACCCGCTGCATCTTGTCATACATGGTACTGATCTTGTCGTGGAAGCTAACAGACTTCAAGCGTTCTACGTAGTCTGCAACAGTCTGCTTCTGGTCTTCTTCATAGAAGAACATGGCATCAGATAACCGGGCAGCCAGCACACGTTCGTTACCGGCAACCACGTTTTGAATGTGGTCAGCGTTCCCATTACGGACCGAAACAAAGTGTGGCAACAGCTTGCCGTTTTGATCCAGCACGTAGAAGAACCGTTGGTGGTCACGCATTGATGTAATCAACACTTCGTCTGGAATCGACAGGTATTTCTCATCAAAACCACCGGTAAAGGCAGTTGGCCATTCAACTAGATTGTTCACTTCTTCCAATAAGTCTGGGTTCAACTTGATCACCCAGTTATTGTCAGCGGCAATCTTTTCAATCTGCTGTTGAATTTCAGCCTTGCGCTTCTTAGCATCCGCAATGACGAATTCGCTGTTCAAAGCGTCTTCGTAATCGGTGGCATTTGCCAAGGTGATGGTCTTACCTAAGAACCGGTGACCGCGCGTCTTCCGGTCCGTTGCAATATCCAAGATTTGGAATGGAATCACCTTGTCATCTAACAAAGCGACCAACCATTTGATTGGACGGATGTATTCAAAGTGGTAACTGCCCCACTTCATCATGGTTGGGAAAGTCATGCCAGTGACAACATCTTTCAAACCAGCCAATACTGATTCAACTGATTGGCCAGCAATGTGTTTTTCAACGTAAACGTATTCGGTACCCTTTAATTCTTTAAAGGTAATATCGTCAACCGTCACGCCTTGACCACGGGTAAAACCTTGAGCGGCCTTTGACCAGTTACCGTCTTTATCCAAGGCGATTTTCTTAGCTGGGCCCTTAACTTCTTCATCAATGTCGGGCTGCTTGTCAGCCAGACCGCTGATTTGAACGGCTAGCCGACGTGGTGTTGAAAATGATTTAACGTCATCAAAACTGATACGTTCATCTTTGAGGTACTTCTTGGTTTTTTGGACTAATTGCTGAATACTTGGCGTCACAACGTGAGCGGGCATCTCTTCCAAACCAATTTCAAGTAAAAATGTATGTGCCATTACTTTTTGTCCTCCCCGTCTGCTAATAATGCTTGCCGTTTTTCTTCGTCCTTGATCAACGGGAAGCCAAATTCTTTCCGTTTATCAACGAAGGCTCTGGCAACGCTGTGTGCCATACGACGAATCCGAGACAGGTAGCCGGCTCGTTCAGTAACGGAAACAGCACCGCGAGCGTCTAACAGGTTAAAGGTGTGAGAACACTTTAAGATGTAGTCGTAAGCTGGGTGCACGAGACCGTTAGCAATCTGCTTCTTGGCTTCTGCTTCGTAATCGTCAAACATCTGCAGCAACATCTCTTGGTTGCTCTTTTCAAAACTGTAAGTGGAGTGTTCCACTTCGGGTTCACGGAAAATATCACCGTACAGTACACCGTCGCCCCATTCCAAGTCGAAGACACTGTCAACGTCTTGGATGTATGAAGCTAGACGTTCGAGACCGTAAGTAATTTCTGAAGTGACAGGGTCCACTTCTAGGCCACCGACGATTTGGAAGTAGGTAAATTGTGAGACTTCCATCCCATCAAGCCAAACTTCCCAACCAACACCGGCACAGCCCATTGAAGGGTTTTCCCAGTTATCTTCAACGAAACGAATATCGTGTTCCAAGGGATCGATACCCAATTCTTTCAAACTATTTAAATAAAGTTCCTGAATGTTTTCTGGTGAAGGCTTCATCACAACTTGAAACTGGTGGTGTTGATATAACCGGTTAGGGTTTTCAGCATACCGACCATCCGCTGGCCGCCGTGATGGTTCAACGTAGGCCGCGTTCCAAGGTTCTGGACCGATTGCCCGCAAAAAAGTGTAAGGACTCATGGTTCCGGCACCCTTTTCCGTATCGTAAGCCTGCATTAACATGCAGCCTTGTGCGGACCAATATTGCTGCAAGGTCAAGATGATTTGTTGCATTGACAATTTCTTGGTCAAAACTAATATCCTCCTATTGTGTGACGGCGATGATCAGGCACAAAAAAACGTCCCAACGTAGTCTTGTAGACCTACGTAGGGACGAAAATTGATTTTCGCGGTTCCACCCTACTTCTGGGATCACCCCAGCAGCTTCGTTTGCGCCAGCTCTAAAAGTGCCAATCAATTCACGATCACTCCGGCTCACACTTACCCGAAGTCGCTGTTTAACCGTTGAATCAACCCTCTTTTTTCATTGCCGATCACTATTCAATTCTCCATTATTCTAAGCGTCTGGAAAATAAAAGTCAATCTCGATTGCTAATTACTTCAGATCAAGCTCACCTTGCCTTAACGACAGCAGAATGGCGAACACGATCAACACGAAGGATACCGTAAATGCCACGTGCATTCCCGAAATGAATAGTTCAGGATGATTGGGCAAATAAGTGGTGACTTTGGTATGGGCAATCCAGCTCATAACACTGAACAATACGGTAGTGGAAAGCGCCGTGCCGGAAACCATGCCGACGTTTCGTGCCAAGGCGTTGATACTGCCGGCACTACCTAACTGATCCTTGCTTACCACTGACATCACAATATCGCTGTTAGGCGATTGGAACAATCCCGTACCGATTGCCATCATCACGGTAATGCCGCCATAAATCCACAGTGAACTGTGCAGGTCTAAAAACCAGTAACCCAACTGCGATAGCGCAACGGTACTCAGCCCCAGCGTCACAATCTTAGCCGGGTTAAAGCGATCGGCTAGCACACCACCGATTGGTCCAGCAATCATGCTGACCACCGGAAAAATAATCATCAACAAGCCCGCCTGTCCAGCGCTTAACTGCCGTGCGTCTTCCAGATAGAATGGCATCAGCACAACGGTGAAAAAGTTCGAGAAGAAAATTAAAATGGCGGCACCAATGCCGTAAGAAAAGGGTTTGATTTTAAAAATACTTAGGGGCATCAGCGGTACTGAACTGTGCTGCTCTGCACGGATAAACCATATCAAGGATAGTATCGCGATCACATACCCCGCCAGTGGCACTGCCGTGAAGTAACCCACTTCTTGCCCCCAGAAAATCGCCAAGAATAAGCTCACGATTAATAAGGCAAATGACACAAATCCAGACCAGTCAATTTGTTTATCCGCTGATTCCGGCGTTGATTTTGGCAGCACGATCTGACCCAGAATAATTGCAAAAATCCCCAAAGGCACGTTGAGCCAGAATATATACCCCCAGCTAAAGTGAGACAGCACCAGTCCTCCGACCCCTGGACCGGCCACAGCCCCAAATGAAACAAAAGTTCCAATCAGTCCCATGGCTTTCCCTCGCTCCTTCAAACTAAAAGTGGCGGTGGTAATGCCATAAGTATTGGATAACGTCATTGCCGATCCGATGCCCTGAATCACCCGACCTAGTAACAGCCATTCGAAGGTCCACTGCAGACCGGAGATGAAGGACCCGATGATGAAAATAGCGGTCCCAATCCGAAAAATATTTATTTTACCGTACATATCACCTAATTTACCGAAAAATAGCAATAGCGCGCTTACCACGATCAAATAAACGGACACCACCCATTCAATCTGATTCATGGGAATCACTAACTGTTTGGCCATCACCGGCATGGCAACGTTGACAATACTAGCATCCAAGTTACTCATAAACGCAAAAATTCCGATAGAAAGTAAAATCCACCACCGTCGTGGCTGAGTTTCACTCATTTTAACAACCCCCAATCTACTCTTAATGGCCTGATTATAACTGGTATTGGAGATTTAGGGGGCGTTAAAGCTCACGTGAAAGAACCGTTGCATTAAGCTATACCAATTTACAATTTAATCGCCATCAATTTAATTGTTTCCACAATTCCATTCATTCTTATCCTTGATTTTGTGAACTAAACAGTCCATATTTTAACTGTTCTAAAAGGATTTTGAATTAAATATCACAAGCAAAGGTATTGTAAACGAATACAAAAAAGGGTATCCTCATACTGTATCAAAAAGGTTATGGATGGTTAACCAATTTATTTTTAACCTAGTTTTCCATAAACTAGAAGGAGGAATTATCTAATGGCTTATGCAACGATCAATCCGTACAACAACGAAGCAGTTAAGGAATACGCTTATACCACTGAAGCAGAATTACAGGCGGCCTTAGCAACCGGCCACGCACTTTATAAAAAGAACCGTAAACAACCGGTGGCCGAACGAGCTAAGATTCTGCACAACGTGGCAGCCAAGTTACGTGAACACTCCGCAGAACTGGCACGTGCCTGCACCATCGACATGGGTAAGTTACTTCGCGAATCAGAAGGCGAAGTTGAACTGGTTGCCATTATTGCCGACTGGTTCGCTGATCATGGCGAGGAAATCCTAAAACCTGAAACCATCGATACCATCGCTACTGGAACGGCCGAGATTCACCATTCCGCAACGGGTATCGTCATGATGGTAGAACCTTGGAACTTCCCATACTACCAAATCATGCGGGTATTCGCACCTAACTTTATCGTCGGTAACCCAATGATTTTGAAGCACGCTGCCAACACCCCAACCAGCGCCCAAATGTTTGCGGACGTTGTGGCTGAAGCTGGTGCGCCAGAAGGCTCATTAACTAACCTATTCCTATCGTATGATAAAGTCACTGAAGCCATTGAAGATCCTCGGGTTCAAGGCGTTGCGCTGACCGGTTCAGAACGTGGCGGTACCGCTGTTGCGGAAGCTGCTGGCAAGAACCTGAAGAAGAACACCATGGAACTCGGTGGCATGGATCCATTTATTGTGTTAGATGACGCTAACATGGATGACGTGATCGATATCGCATGGCGTGCCCGTCTCTATAACGCGGGTCAAGTATGTACTTCATCCAAGCGTTTTATCGTGATGGATAAAGTTTACGATCAATTTGTTGAAGGTCTGAAGGAAAAGTTCAGCAAAGTCGTTCCCGGTGACCCACTGGATCCTAAAACTTCTTTAGCACCAATGAACCGTGCAAAAGCTAAGGATAAACTGCAAAAACAAGTTGATGCTGCAATCGCTGCAGGCGCTAAGGTCGTCTATGGTAACGAACCAATCGATCTACCAGGTCAATTCTTCATGCCAACCATCTTAACTGATATCGACAAGGACAACCCTGCTTACTCAGAAGAAATGTTCGGCCCAGTTGCTGCTGTTTACAAAGTTCACTCTGAAGAAGAAGCCATTGAACTTGCTAACGACAACCCTTATGGCTTGGGTGGTATCGTCTTTGCTGGCGACGCTGACCACGGTGCGGAAGTTGCCGCTCAAATCGAAACTGGGATGGTCTTCGTGAACAACTTCATGGTAACCTTACCAGAATTACCATTTGGTGGTGTCAAACTTTCCGGTTACGGCCGTGAAATGAGCCACATTGGTGAAATGGCCTTTGTCAACGAACAGCTGATCGTTAAGACTGACAAGCCTAACTTGAACAACCTTGCTGGTGGTTTAGTCGCAACTGATCCAGAATAAACATCTCTATTTTCTAATTGAATATTTTCTGGCACACAAAAACGTCTGCAACTTGGTCTTTGACCAGTTACAGACGTTTTTAGTTTGGTTTTTAATCTTTTTTCGACTTATCCAACGGTTGCCACTTCATCATCTGATCTAAGAAACGTTTGGACTTGGGATAAACCCCAATAGTATCTGAATAAATCATATCCAGTGCTCGACGCAAGTGCTGCTTCGTTTCTTCGTGGACACTAATGGTTTTCAGTTTGGTTAAATCTACGGCTGAAAATTGCCGCAAATAATAAATCGTCCGCTGATCTAAGTCTAGCCGGTTAGGGTCTAGGTGCCAATGTGCTTGACACAACAGGCCACCGTAAGATTCGGAATAATCAAAGGGCAGATCCGTTCGGCCACAAATCACACACTGTCTTAAGTTAGGTTCTACACCAAACAAACTCATCATTTGGACTTCGAAGATGTTAGTAATGATAGCTTCATCCAGCCCATCGTTGATTAAAGACAGCCCGTGAAAAAGCCGTTGATACCAGCCACCAAGGGGTTGGTTGTCGGGAATCGCCATATCCAACAATGACATCATATACGTGGCGTAGGCGTTTTTAGAAATATCCTGAGCAATATTAGTGAAGTTCTCGGTATCCTTAGCCGCGTTAATAAACGACAGGCCCGGTTCCCGAATATCGCCAGCGTACACACCGTAAGTAAACGGCAGCAAGTCCGCCGTCATCTTAAAGCCACGTTTTTTGGCCCCGCGAATGAAGAACATCCGCTTGCCCGCTTCTTCGGTAAAAAACTTAATCAGCATATCTCGTTCACGATACGCTTTTTGATACATGACAATGCCATGAAAATTCATGAGTTGTCCGGCCATGGTATCACCACACTCTAATAATCGTCTTTACGGTACCCGTATGACTGTAGTGCTGAAGACTTATCACGCCAGCCCGGAACAACTTTCACCCAAAGTTCAAGGTAAACTTTATCGCCCAACAAGTTTTCAATATCTTGACGAGCCAGTGTCCCGATTTTCTTTAACATGGAACCGCCCTTACCGATTAAAATTCCTTTTTGCGTTGGTCGATCAACGATGATGGTCGCCTGAACGTGAATTTTCTGTTCGTTTTGACGACTCATTTTGTCAATTACCACTGCGACTGAATGGGGAATTTCCTGACGGGTCAACTGGAAGATCTTTTCACGAATTAGTTCAGAAACCACGAACCGTTCTGGGTGATCGGTCACCTGATCCTCTGGGTAATACTGAGGACCATGAGGTAACTTGCCAACTAACTCGCTGAGCAGTTCTTCAACGTTGTTCCCTTCCAAAGCAGAGATTGGCAGGACTTCTTGCCAATCTAAGGCATCCTTGTACTGATCGATAACGACCAATAAATCATCCGGCGTAATCTGATCGATCTTATTCACAACCAAATAAACCGGCTTTTTAACGGTTTTCAGACGGTCAATAATAAAGTTATCACCGGCGCCACGACGCTGTTCCGCGTTAACCATCATGATCACTGCGTCCACTTCGTTAAGGGAAGACAAAGCTGACTTCATCATGTAGTCCCCTAATTCACTCTTAGGCTTGTGAATCCCTGGTGTATCAATAAACACGATTTGAGCATCATCCGTGGTATAAATTCCCTGAATCTTGTTACGGGTGGTTTGTGGCTTGTCAGACATGATAGCCACTTTCTGACCCACTACTCGGTTAAGTAAGGTTGATTTGCCGACGTTTGGCCGACCAACAATGGCTACGAAACCACTTCGATAATTTGGGTTATCCAAAATAATTTATCCTCCTATAAATGAACGTGAAATTCCTGTAACAGTTCCGGAATAAAAATCAAACAGCCAATCACCACCGCAAAAAAAGCCGCAATCAAGACGCCACCAGCAGCAACGTCCTTCGCTTTTTTAGCCTCATCATGGTAGTGGTGACCAACGATTAAATCGACGATCGACTCCACGACGGTGTTCAAAACCTCAGCTACGACCACTACGAAGATAGCTAAGGTAATCCACAGCCACTCGTTAGTCGTCAAGTGCAACCAAATCCCCATGATGACCGCAATGATAGCAAAGCTAATGTGCTTGCGAAAATTCCGCTCCGTAGACACTAAACTGTATATGCCATCCAGAGCATGAATCAGTGATTGGAAAAAATTGTGATTTTTATTAATTTGTTTATCGTTTAAGCCCATAAGCGTCGAGTATATCCCTTTGCAGTTTGAACATTACTTTTTCGTCTTCCGGCTCCATGTGGTCATAACCGTTAAGATGGAGAAAACCGTGAACAACTAAGAAACCCAGTTCACGTTCATAAGAGTGTTCCAGGTATTCGGCTTGCTCGCCCACTTTATCCACAGAAACGAAAATATCGCCAATATTTTCTGGAATCTCCTCTTCCAATTCTTCATCCATCACGATTGGAAATTCATCGTCTTCAGCACTGTCTTCAATGGCGAAACTGATGACGTCAGTGGCCCGATCAACACCACGATATTCGCGGTTAATTTCTTGAATCCGGTCGTTATTCACAAATGTTACCGACATTTCGGTATTTTCTTTGAGTTTAATGTACTTCCCAGCGTATTCCAGCACGTCTTTGACTAACTGAACATGTTCTTCTGGTACACCGTTTTTAGTTTCATCATAAATTTCTAAATCCATTTTTTATACTCGTCCTTATTTATTTTCAACTGCTTCATAGGCATTAATGATTGCGGCAACGACTGGGTGTCTAACCACGTCGTCAGCGGTAAACTGCACAAAATCGATATGGTTGACATGCTTTAAAATGCCAGTTGCCTGTACCAAGCCGCTTTGACTATGACGTGGTAAATCGATTTGGGTAATATCACCGTTAACGATCATCTTCGAACCAAAGCCTAACCGTGTCAGAAACATCTTCATCTGCATGTTAGTGGTGTTTTGAGCCTCATCCAAGATTACAAACGCCCCGTCCAAAGTTCGGCCACGCATGTAGGCTAATGGCGCAATCTCAATCACACCGCGTTCCATTAACCGGTTAGTGTGCTCTGCGCCAAGAATAGCATACAAAGCATCATAGATTGGTCGTAGATAAGGATCAACCTTATCCTTTAAGTCCCCTGGCAAAAAGCCCAGGCTCTCACCAGCTTCAACGGCAGGCCGCGTCAAAATGATTTTCTCCACGTCACCACGCTTCAAAGCAGCAATCGCCATGACCACAGCCAAGTATGTCTTCCCCGTACCAGCGGGGCCAACACCAAAAGTAATATCGTTATGCTTGATGGCATCAACGTACTGCCGCTGTCCGTAATTCTTAACCCGAACAGCCCGACCCTTAGCATCCTTGATCAAGGTTTCTGTGTACAGATCCAAGAAGTACTCTAAAGTGCCCTTATCTGCCATCTTCATAGCGCTGACCACATCAGCGCTGTTCAGTTGAATCCCTTGTTGGAGCAACTTATCCATATTTTTTAAGATATCCATGGTCTTTTGAACCTGGAACGGCTCACCAGCAACCTTGATGGAATTCCCAAATGGATGAACCGTCACGTTCAGTCCCTCTTCTAAGAGCGAAACGAACTGATCCTGCGCACCCAAAATAGCCACTCCCTGCTCCGGATTTGCTAAGATATATTCTTTTTCAGTTTGCGTATTGTCAGCCAAAAAATATTGACTCCTTTACATTAAAATAGATTTCTTAGACCATTATACGACAAAGCAAACAGAAAAGCTCGAACAAGTGTGACATAAGCGATTAGCCCGCTCTCTTTGCATTAAACTGTCGTGTTTTACTTATCACCATATAACGAAATTAGCGGCCAAATTGGCCCAGCTTTGCGTTATGATATTGCTTAGAATGGGAGGAATAAACAGTAACTGTTTTGCTTTACAAAGATATCAATCTTTGTAAAGTGGTGCTTCTATCCTATTCTGTATTCTTATAAGTCTGGTAAAAGATATCACAAGGTTAAAGTTAGGAGCTAAACTTTCCGTATTAGCTAATAGCTTATATGTAGTGATTTATATGAATTTCATTAAAAGGCTTTTTGGGCTAAATCCATCCCGTATAATATGTGGGACACCTCACCTTGGTGATTAAATTCAATAAGGCGGAATAACTGATGTTACTCACCTATAAAGTCGAAATTAAGCCGACTGAAAAACAGGCTTGGCAGATTGATTGTCATATTGGTGGCAGTCGCTGGGCCTACAACCTGTTTTTGGATATCAATCAGCAACGCTACGAAATGGGCTATTGCTACTTAAATGCTTACGCTTTTAGTAAGTGGTTTAACCATGAATATCTAGAAGCTAACCCTGATGATATATGGATCAAGGATTTATATGCCAAATCGGTTAAACAGGCCTTTATTGATGCGGATACTGCCATGAAGCGTTTTTTTAAGAAGCTGAATGTTTTCCCACATTGGCGTTCGTTTAAGCGCGGTCAAGGCAGTTACTACTTTGTTAAAAACAGTAATACGCAAGTGATTGCCTGCGAACGTCACCGGATTAAGTTACCGAAGCTTGGCTGGGTTCGTTTGAAAGAGTTGGGCTACATTCCGACAGACTCAGAACATTTCGTTATCAAACAAGGCCGGATTAAAATTAAGGCTGGTCGGTATTACCTGACCTGTTTAGTGGAACAGGCTGAACTGCCAAAGTCAGCACTGACTGGCGAACCAATTGGTATTGATCTTGGTCTAAAAGAATTTGCCATCTTAAATGATGGTACTCTGTATCATAATCAGAATAAAAGCAGTCGCGTAAGATACATCAGAAAACGCCTTAGACGCCTGCAAAGAAAAATGTCCCGTCAGTATCATGCACTGAAAGCTAGAAGACAGAAAGAAGGGAAATCTGCTACTGATTTTAATCTAGCTAAAACTCAGCGGAAGGTGCAACGCTTATATCAACGATTAACCAACATTCAGGTAGATTATCAAAATAAGATTATTGCTGCTGTAGTGAGAACCAAACCGCAGTGGGTAGCCTTAGAAGACTTGAATGTTAGAGGTATGATGAAAAACCGGCATTTAGCTAAAGCTGTTAGTTACCAAGGGTTTTATAATTTTAGAATCAAATTAGTTTCTAAATGCCAGCAGTTAGGAATTCCAGTGCACTTGGCCCACCGTTTTGAACCAACTTCTAAGTTATGCCATCAATGTGGCTATAAGAAAGTTGATTTAAAGCTAAGTGAGCGAACCTATCAATGTCCTAAATGTAATTATACTGCCGATCGTGATATTAATGCGGCCCTGAATATCAGGGATACTGAAAACTTTGAACTAGCCTACTAAAACGGGCTTCAAAGAATGTACCGGTGGCTAGCCGGGAATTAACGCTTGTGGACTATCATATCAACTGTATTAGCGAGTTTTGTGCAAGGCAGGATAGGAAGAAGCAAGAAAAATCTATAACTTTTTATAAGTTATCAGTAGCAGGGGACTATTTTGAAAATACTTGGGATTCTTGGAGCTCACAGGCAAAACGGCTTAACTGCCACCATGCTGAACACCGTTTTAAACAGTGTGCCGGCACCCCACGTCACGGAAACGATTTACTTGGAGGACTACCCATTCCACCCTGATCAGGGGAAACATCGCGACCCAGTTTTAGACCAGCTCACTGACAAGTTGTTAGAAAGCGATGTCTGGGTATTCGCTGCACCGACATACTGGGGTGGCCTAGCCGGTAGAATGAAGGATTTTCTCGATTGCATGCGTGGCCGGTTGGTGCGTTTTGATCATAAAGGGGGTACGCATCCAGACCGGTTCAAAAATAAACACTATCTGAGCATTACCAGCTGTTATGCCGGAACAGTTGAAAACTTTGTCTCTGGTATCACAGATAACACTTTTCGTACCATTGATAAAATTATGTCTGCTGCAGGGCTCATTAAAATCAACGAATTGGTCTTGCCAGGCACCCTGTTCATGAAACAGGTTCCGGCTGCCAAACTCGCTGAATGTAAACGATTGGGAACCAAATTAATCACTAAACCGAAACGAGATGACAATACATTGAAACGTTATATTGAACTGTTCTGCATGGTTGCTGTAATGGCCTTTTTAACGATGGGCATCCAGTTTTTATTTCACTTGATTTCTGCTAGTGAATTTTGGCTGATCTATGTCAGCTTTGTGGTCATTTTCTTTGTGTTGCTAGCCAGTATCTTGCATTTCTTTACCATTGTGAAACATCGCCGACGTTAATAGATATTGTATATAGCAATAATCAAAATTGTATATTACAAATAAACGCTCTTTTTTTGCAATGAGCGTTTTTAATTTGTCACTTCAATCACCTTTCGCCGTAATTTTTGAGTCGCTTTTAAAGGATCAGCGGCTTTCATAATCGCTGAGACAACTGCCACACCATCAACGCCAGCTGGCTTCACCGTCTCCACGTTATCGGCATTTAACCCCCCAATCGCATACACCGGAATATCCACTGCTTGCTTGATAGCCCTCAGCGTATCAACGCTGGTTCGAACGGTTTCAACGTGGGTGGTTGTAGGAAAAATTGCTCCTACTCCCAGATAATCAGCGCCTTGTTCAACCGCTAACCGAGCTTGATTCATCGTTTTGGCGGTCGCACCAATGATGGCATCCGGTCCTAATATCTGTCGTGCCACGTCAACGGGTAAATCTTTTTGACCCAGATGAACCCCTGCTGCTCCCACCGCTTGAACAATATCCAGCCGGTCATCGATCAACAGTGGAATACGGTACTTATCCGTTATCTGTTTGACCGCGTACGCCCGCTGAAAATACTGCAGGCTGGTCAGGTCTTTTTCGCGCAATTGAACAAGGTCTACCCCACCCTGACACGCAGCGTCGATTCGGTTTAAAAACGTTGCTTGGGAATAATCTAATGCATCGGTAACTAAGTAAAGTGGTCGCTTACTGATCTCCATTATTTGCCTCCAGATTGACTGAACTTTTAATTCTCGCCAACAGTCTACCGAAATTTTTCTGAGTTGTCACGTGAATATTCTTGCTTGACTTCCACAATGTTCTAGCTTATAAATATAACCAATGAGTCGTTTAACTGACTCAAACTAAAAATTAAATAACGTTAGTTCGTCTGGGGTGCCAATTGGCTGAGATTAAACCCATCGAACCTGATGTAGTTTGTACTACCGAAGGAAGACAACTTTTACTGAATTTATCAGTCCAAAGACCTTCCTGCGTGAAAGGTCTTTTTTCATGCAGGATAGCTTTGAGAATTCGACTTGATGTAACCCCTTCCTCGTAGACAAACGGAAAGGGGCTTTTTTATGGTTACAGTAAACGGCGAGCCATTAGCGGAAGCTGCTGGCAAAAACCTACTCACATTTTTACAACAACGCGAAGCACCCATCGACAACATTGTCGTGGAGTTAAACGGGACGATTATCCACCGTCCTGAATACGAGCAGACGTTGATTAAACCAAACGACAAACTGGAGCTGATTTCGTTTGTCGGCGGCGGACGCTAAGGAGGGATTGCTTATGCCAACCATTCAAGGAATGGCCATCGAGGATGTTTATCAGGGGATGAAAGACCGTAACGTGGCTAACTCCACCGACCGTCTAACCGCCGCCCACGTCACCATCGCCGGCGCTGGCGGTTTGGGCTCCAACATCGCCATCGCACTAGCTCGTATCGGTGTCGGCCATTTAACGTTGATTGATTTCGACCAGGTTGAACTGAGTAATTTAAACCGGCAGCAGTTTAAACTCAGCCAAGTGGGCATGGATAAAGTGACTGCCCTTAAGCAAAATCTGCAAGAATTCAACCCCTTCGTCACCATCGATACGCTGGTTCAAAAAGTGGACCATGACAACGTAGCAGAACTCTTTGCCGATGCCGATATTATCTGTGAAGCCTTTGACAATCCCAGTGCCAAAGCCATGCTATTAGATGCTGCCAGTGAATTTTTCCCTGACAAACCCATGGTCATGGCTACCGGGATGGCCGGCACGCACAGTTCTAACTCAATTACAACCAAGCAGGTTCGCCCTAACCTCTACATTGCTGGTGATGGCACGACTACTGGTGCAGAGGGGCTCATGGCACCGCGAGTCATGATTGCAGCCGGCCATGAAGCCAATATGATTACCCGTTTAATTTTAGGAGAAACTAATATTTAGGAGGAAATAGCATGTCTGAAGATGCAGATTTACTCACCATTGGTGGTCACACATTCACCTCACGTTTCATTCTCGGATCCGGCAAATATTCTTATGACCTGATTGATTCAGCCATCAACCAGGCTAAGGCCCAGATCATCACCATGGCGTTACGTCGGACGGATTCAGCCGAGGAAAATATTCTCAACTACATTCCTGAAGGGATTACCATTTTGCCGAACACTTCAGGATCAACCAACGCTGAAGAAGCCATTCGTACCGCCCGTTTAGCCCGAGAGCTCAGTGGCAGTAACTTTATTAAACTGGAAGTTGTCCCGGATAAAAAATACTTGATGCCAGACAACAACGAAACCGTCAAAGCCACAGAAGTATTGGCCAATGAAGGATTCATCGTCATGCCCTACGTCCTGCCCGATCTAAACGTTGCTCGCCAGTTAGTGGATGCCGGAGCTGCCACCGTGATGCCATTAGCCGCTCCAATCGGTACTAATAAAGGTTTAGCAACCAAAGATCTGATTCAAATCTTGATTGATGAAATTGATGTGCCGGTGATTATTGATGCCGGGATTGGCCGTCCTAGCGAAGCAGCCGCAGCGATGGAAATGGGTGCTGACGCCATCATGGCTAACACCTCTATGGCCACCGCGCAAAATATTCCACTCATGGCAGAGGCCTTTCGCCTCGGTGTTGAAGCTGGCCGAAAAGCCTATCTGGCCGGTCCTGGTCGCATTATTGAACGTGGTGCGGTCGCTTCTTCTCCGTTAACTGGCTTAAGCAAATGATTCGTGAAACTAATGAGTGGCTGACTTTTGAACGCCGATTTCAGCAAATCATTCAGCTTTCTAACCACACTACTGGTCAAAATCGTTTGGTCTATTCATCCAACTGGATAGCCGCACAGTCGGCTTTGATCCACTTCGGTCAGCAAATCGGTCTTACCACCATGGTGGATAACTACGGCAACGTCTACTTAGACTTACCCGGTAAAGATGATCAAGTGATTGCGACTGGTTCGCATATGGATACCGTCATTGACGGTGGTAAATATGACGGGTTATACGGCGTGCTCGGTGGCCTTCAAGCCATTAATGCACTGAAAAATCGGCTGGGGACACCGCAGCACACCCTGCGTCTCATTTCTTTTAGCGAAGAAGAAGGTAGCCGCTTCAACACCACCTTCAGCGGTTCTAAATACTATGCGCTTCACCAATCAGTGACCGCGTTAATCGATGCTGGCGGTGTAAGTTTTGAACAAGCTCGTCATCATGCTGTCAACCAACTGCAGTCATTGTCCAACGTGATGGTGCAACGACCGGCGATTCCAGCTAGTTTTACCGAATTGCATGTTGAGCAAGGTCCTAGACTGATTACGAGTCACGACCAGATTGGCTTAGTTTCTGGCATCGTTGGTCAGCGTCGTTGGACGGTCACCGTTCAAGGCGAGTCAAATCACGCTGGCACTACCCCGATGGATGAACGGCACGACGCACTTCAAGCCACAGTAACTATGATTTCGTCACTGAACCAGTATGCTCACCAGTTGAGCGATCATTTAACCTTCACCGTGGGTCAGCTAACAGTTTCACCGAATACGTCAAACGTGATTCCAGGAACTGTAACCTTTACGATTGATGCCCGTCATGCTGATGATCGTGTGTTGGATGCATTCGAGCAGTTCATCGACAACAGCCAACATCAGTTAACAGATCCACAAATCAACGTTAGCCTCAAGCGTTACGTCAAAGATTCACCGGCAACGTTTGACAGAAACCTGCTTTCACAAAATGAGCTGATTGCACAGCAATTAGGACTCACGTCACGGGTCATGACTTCCGGTGCTGGTCATGATAGTTACGTGATGAATCAAGTGTCACCCACTACGATGATTTTCGTCCCCAGTGAAGGCGGGATCAGTCACGCACCCAATGAATTGACTCAGCCAGCCGATCTGAAGGCCGGCATTAAATTACTAATGGCTAGTCTGCACGCCCAGGCATACTAGTGATTAAAACACTTTCCGATTAATTAAAAAGGGACCGAGTAGCCGTCTAAACGCAGCTACTCGGTCCCTTTTGGGGTTAAAATTGAATTATTTGCTTAACAGAGACTTTACGGTCTTGTTAACAAGACTACCATCAGCTTTACCCTTAAGCTTAGGCATAACAGCACCCATCACTTTACCGAAGTCAGCCATTGAACTGGCGCCAACTTCACTCACCGTATCGGTGACAATCTGCTTAACTTCGTCCTCGCTCAGTTGCTTTGGCGCATACTTCTCCACCAACTTAATCTCAGCATCCAAACCGTCAACTAAATCCTGGCGACCTGCGTCAGCAAATTCTTGACGTGATTCCTTGCGTTGCTTAAGCTCACGGGAAAGTACCGTTAATTCCTCGTCATCGCTTAAATCGTGACCCAGCTTAACCCGTTCGTTGGTTAAAGCTGCCTTGATCATCCGAATAACGCTCAAAGCAACCTTGTCGCGAGCCTTCATAGCTGTTTTTAAATCTTCTGTAAGCGTGTCTGATAATGACATGTGCAAAACCTCCTAATGGTCATTAATTGGTCCAAATCCTCAAAAAAAGACTCCTGTCATACAGGAGCCCCGTTGCAACTTAGAAACGCTTCTTGTTCTTGCGTTTTCTTGCTGCTTCTGATTTTAATTTCTTTTTAACGCTTGGCTTTTCATAAAACTCACGTTTACGGTATTCTTGTAAGGTACCGCTTTTTGAAACGGTTCGTTTGAAGCGCCGAAGAGCATCGTCAAGAGACTCGTTTTTGCGAACGATTGTCTTTGTCATGTAAATCCCTCCCTCCGAGCTCTAGTAGTAACCGATTGAAAATGAACAACAAAAGAAGCCCTTTCCAATAGTTCCTTTTAATTATACCTACCTAATGCCCGCACGTCAATCATTTCAATTAAGTTTTATCGCAGAAATTCAAATATCGCCCGCAAGTTCTCACCTGTGCTAGAATTAGACTAAATCGAAAATAACGGGGGCTTCATTATGGCTGAAAATTCAGATATCGATATCTTCATTATCTCAGATTCGTCCGGTGAAACGGCGTTAACTGTTGCGCAAACAGCCGTGGCACAATTTCCTGACATCCAAGTTAAGTATCAACGTTTTCCCTTCATTCAAACTGAGTCGATTCTAACCGGCATCTTGAAAATGGCTGCGCGTAAAAATGCCGTCATTTACTATACATTAGTTACACCGACTTTAAGTGAACAAATTCAGCACTTTACGGAGGAGAACCACCTGCAAGCCTTTGATTGCCTTCAACCCGCCATCAAAGCTTTAACTGAAAGAACTGGCGTGAAACCTGCATCTATTCCAAGCATCAACCACAGCTTGACTGATACTTACTTTGACCGTATTGGGGCCATGGAATTTGCCGTGGCTTATGATGACGGTAAAGATCCCACTGGTCTCCTGAAAGCTGACATTGTCATTCTTGGCGTTTCGCGGACTTCCAAAACACCACTTTCACTTTTCCTGGCAAATCGTGGGATTAAAGTGGCCAATTTACCACTATCACCAACCTCACAGCTGCCCGATGAATTATGGCAAGTTGATCCAGCTAAGATCATTGGCTTGACTAACAGTCCCAAAGTCTTACGGCGCATCCGCCAGCAACGGATGATCTCTTACGGCTTGCCAGCCGAAAGCGCCTATTCAGATACGGAAAAAATCAAGGCAGAGCTTAAATACGCTGACGAAATTTATAAGAAGATCGGCTGCCTCGTGATCAATGTGTCAAACAAGTCCATCGAAGAAACCGCAACCCTGATCCTAGAAAATTTGAATCTTGAACCTGCCGAAGTGGATACGATTAAAGATTAACTGCTCTCTAATCTACAGCACTGAATAAAGAAACGCTATCTCGAGGAAAATCGAGGTAGCGTTTCTTTGTCATTAATCATCAAAACCCGTGTCAAACGGCTTTTGAGCCAACACATCCGCTTCAATATTTGGATTAAAGACCTGTCGTTTCAACATCTCAACCTCGTAACCATACGGAGCGAATTTATGTTTCTTATCAACAGCCACCCAAGGCGTTTCCATCACCTTTGGCACATTCTCCAAGCTTGGATGATGTGCCACAGCGTTTAACGCATCAAAGCCGATAGTTCCTTTACCCAATAATTCATGCCGGTCTTTGTGACTGCCCTGAGGATTCTTTGAATCATTCAAATGAATGACCTGTAGACGTTCCAGACCGATGACATCATCGAACTGTTTCAGCACGCCATCAAAGTCAGTTTTGATAGCGTACCCCGCATCGCTGGTGTGGCATGTATCGAAACAAACAGAGAGCTTATCGTTATCGGCCACCTGGTCAATAATCGATGCCAGCTGTTCGAAGGTGATACCCACTTCAGTCCCCTTGCCGGCCATGGTTTCCAGCGCGATTTTGACCTTTTGATCCGGTTCAATAATTTCATTTAAACCCTTAGCGATTTGTGCAATGGCCGCTTCCGGACCCGCGCCAACGTGAGCGCCAGGATGGAGAACGATTTGAGTTGCACCAATAGCTTCCGCCCGTTTAACTTCTTCTCGCAGAAATTGAACAGCAAAGGGATAATTTTCAGGTTTAACGGTATTTCCTAAATTAACAACGTATGGCGCATGAACGACGATTTGCTGTAGCCCATGATCTTTCATAAAGGCGTGACCAGCTTCAATGTTCAGCTCGTCAATGGGCTTGCGACGCGTATTTTGTGGTGCTCCGGTGTAAACCATGAACACATTTTCACCGTAACTAGCCGCTTCCTTAGCTGAACCGAGCAACATCTCTTTGCCCTTCATACTCACGTGTGAACCAATCAATAACGTCATTTATTAATTCCCCCTAAAATCACTTCAGCAACTTTCTGCGAAGCTGCCCCGTCTTCCCACTCACAATACTTCTGGTTGAAACCAGCTAACTGAGAACGGTAATCACCGAAGTCCCCGTCTGAAGCAAACTGCTTCACGTAACCATCAAAATCTGCCTCAGTGGTGGCCAGTGGCCCGGGAATCTCAGCTTGGTAGTTAAAATAAAATCCCCGTAACTGATCGCGGTAATGCTCTAAATCATAGGCATAAAATAGCATGGGCCGGTTAAGGTTAGCAAAATCAAACATCACTGAGGAATAATCGGTAATCATCAAATCAGTGATCAAATAAAGATTGGCAATATCCTCATCCGCAATGATTTTCACCCGGTCTTCAAACCCTTTAATATCAATATGATCCTTCACTAAATAGTGTGGTCTTAACACCAGCACCGTATTATCATCAACCTGTTCAAAAAAGCGTTGCAAGCTAAACGGCAGTTCGAAGTGATACTGACCAGTTTGGATGGCGTCATCATCCCGCCAAGTTGGTGCGTAGGTAATGACAGTTGCGTTGGCATCCCCCACTAGTCGCTGCTTCAACTGTTGAATCGTTGCTGATGTATTTTGCCGGTACAGCACATCGTTTCTTGGATAACCAATGTCTAAAAACTGATTGTGAAACTGGAAAGCCGACCGAAAAATTTGCTTGGAATAGTCATTTGGTGCAATCAGGTAATCCCAACGTGCGGCTTCACGAGTAAATTGACGGTAATAATCCGCCGTTTTCGTTCCCGGAATCGCAACGTGTTCAATGTCAACACCCAGATGTTTCAACGGCGTGCCGTGCCAAGTCTGAATGTACACTGTCCCCTTATTCTTGCGCCACCAGTTTGGCAATCTGGAATTCAAGACCCAAAAACCAGCATGGGCCATGAGCCAAACCCACTTAAGCGAAAACCGTTTCACTAACTGAATATCTGGGTATTTTGCGTGTAACGAACGATAACGACGCGGTTTAACCCCAAAATAGGCGGTCTTTTTAAGCGCCGGACGATCTGCAACTAACTGGTGATAAATTGCTGCCGGATTGTCATTAACATCGTTACCATTAAAACTTTCAAACATGATCAGATCTTTTTTAGCCGGGATACAAATAAACCCATCGTTTAAAACGATGAGCCCATAGCGAATCACGATTTTTAGACCTTTGATGACTTGGTTTTTAAGTCCAGCCACTTTCATCGTAATTCCTCCTTGTTTATTTACTAAATTAAGTCAACGAAACGTGAACGGAACTTGTAGTGCAAGTGTGAGCCGACTAATAAGAAGAATAAAACAATCAGCCAAAACTCAATGGTCAACGTTGGTCGCTGCCAGAACCAGCCTTGTCCCAGCATGGCTTCACGGAAACCAGAAACCACGTAGAAGAACGGGTTCAACTGTAACAGGCGGGTAGCAACTGGTGGGAAACTGCCGGTTTCAAAGTTGAACAGCACACCAGAAATATAAAACAGCATCCGCATCATTGATTGCAATAATACATGATAATCACGAATCAAGATTGAAACAGCGGAATTAAAAATCCCAAAGGCAACCAAGAACATGATCATACAGAAAAAGTAGTAGATCCATTCAATCCAGTAAATACTCGGGCGGATACCGTAGATCAGTCCAACCACGATTGACACCACTAACATCGTCCAAAAAGAACTTAAATTCGACACGATCTTAATCGATGGTAAAGCAGATACTGGGAACTTCATCTTAGAAACCATGCTGACACGTTGATAAATACTCTTAGAAGCGTCCAACGTCGCCCGGTTCATGAAGAACCAAGGGGTGATCCCGATGACCATCCATGGCAAGTAATCGACACCGCTGCTTTGACCGTGTTTAAGGCCGACACCGAACACCAGCCAGTAAATACTGATTTGAATCAGCGGGTATAAATACTCCCAAACTAAGCCTAAATAATGGCTTTGATAACTGGCACGATCTTCGTATTTTGAAATCCGGAAAATCATCCCTAAACTCTCAAATTGTTCCTTAAATAAGGTTACGACCTCTTTCAAAGGTTAACACTCCTTTACGTCACTTATTTTGCTAAATAGTGACAGTAATATTCCACAACCCGTTGGGTCGCATGACCATCGTTATAAGTATTCCAATGATGGTTAAACTTGTCAAAATCAGTTTGACTATCAGCTAAAATAGCTGTCTGCAGCTCAGATGGCGTCCGCAAAGGTGCTGACGGTAACCACTTTAAAAAGTGGGGTTGAATGCCAGGATTTTGCTGGTACTCTTCTAAATCAGACATATAGAAAAGCAAGCTATGAGCGTTTGGCAGTAAACTATAATCGAAAGCGATGGACGAATAGTCAGTGATCAAAGTCTCCGTTACCATCAGCAGATCTGTGGTTGACAGTTGCGGATAAAAACGGACTTGATGCGTCATTGATTGACTAAATCGCTGTTCGTACTTCTGCAGCAACGGGTGAAGCTTGATTACCACCACCGCATTCGGATCCGCCACCAGTGCATCTTTTAACTCCGGTGTCAGTTCAAAAGTCATCGAATCCCGGTACGTTGGTGCATATAAAATCACTCGGTGTTTCGTTAGTCCTGGAGCTAACCGATTGATTCGATTCAGTGCTCCTTGTTGCCACTTAGCCGAGAAGAACCGGTCAGACCGCGGGTAACCCATGAGTTTCATCCGTGAACGCGGCACACGATAACTATCCTGAAAAACGTTGCCCATGGCATCAGAAGCCACCACGTAATCATCAAACTGATCATACACGCGCTGGAAACGACGCTGATCAGCTTTGGACCGGTGACTCGTTGTTGGATCTCCCCAACCGAATTGCTTAATAGCACCGTTAGCATGCCAAAGCTGAACAATCTTAGCATGCCGCGGATGCAATAACCCACCTAAAAACGCGTAATAATTATCGCAGAAAATCAACCGTGAAGACATGATCACTGGGATTCCCGTAAAGACAAAATGCAGGTTATCAAGAAACGGAATCACTTTCACGCCATAAGCTGCGAGTTGTGTAGCTTCTACCTCAACGTCGGGTCGGTAAAATACGACCAACTGCTGACCCTCAGGTAGTTTATCAGCCAGAGCTAGTATAAACTTCAAATTATTGCCGAAACTCATCAGGTAAATAACTGAATGAACCTTGCCTCGCTTAAAAAAGTTCAGCGCAGATATCAACCGGACCAGCCAAATATAAATGACTTTCACAGCAGACCACCAATTCTATTTTTCTCCTGTGTTACGCCACCAAACAACCGGTGTCGCAACGCACAACATGGTATTATACCACATTCATATTTTAAGTAGCTGGCTTTTATGAGAATTTAAGAATTTGTCCAATAACGGGTATGACATCAGTCTTCTTTGACGTGATTTGCCACTAGTTTCTTAAATTCAGGACAGTTAAAGTCTGTCCTAGCTCAACACTTCAATATCGCCTAATCCGATGCCACAACTCAGATTCCGACCATTTGACGCAAATAATGCCTATTCCCCGCAAAGTTCGCTGGAAATAGGCATTATTCACCTTAAATTCTGGAATCTACCGAGTTGTGTCACACTCACTCACAGTTTTGGCTCATAAAAATGCCCCAAAACCTTATAAATTTCCGAAACACTGACGAAGGCACTGGAATCAGCTTCATCCATGGCTTCCTCCAAATCAGACATTTCGTAACGTGAGATAACGGTGAACAGGATGGTTTTCGTATCGTGGTGGTACGCACCTTCCGCATCATGGACAATCGTGATTCCGCGCCGGATATGATTTTGAATCGAATCGATCACCGTTTTTGGTCGATCAGTAATAATCATGACTTGCATCAACTGCTGACGCGTATAGGTCATGTCCATGACTCTGGCGTTGACCACTAACCCAATCGCGGAATAAAACGCGTGAGGCCAGCCGTATAGGAACCCGGCAGCTAAAATAATCAGTGAATTAAAGGCAATGTTAATGGTACCAATGGAACGCCCTGTCTTACGGCGAATCACAATGCCTAAAATATCCAGTCCACCAGTTGAGATCCCGTTTTTCAGAGCTAAACCCGTCCCAAAGCCGTTGACTGCCCCACCAAACAGAGCACAAATAATCGGATCAGTCGTTAGATGAACAGGATGCAACATCTTGATCATCAAACTGGCTAGAAAAACCGTGATCACCGTGTACATGGTGAAGTTATGACTGATTTGCCGCCAAGCGAGCACAAACAGTGGCACGTTCAGTAAAAACAGGCCCACCGCCGTTGAAATCACAAACGTTAAGTGCCGTTCTGTCAGCGTGGTCACAATTTGAGCCAGCCCAGTGATCCCAGACGAATAAATGTGTCCGGGTGTCCAGAAAAAGTTCATGGCTATCGAAACTAAAATACCATATATAAATGCAGTAGAAATCTTTCCAATTGATTGATGGCGTTTGACTAACCGCTGTACATCATCCATAACAAACCCTCTTATCCAATTGTAGGTTACTATCAGTATCTTAGCATAGCATACCTTTTCCTACTGCACAGCATTCTTTTTGATTTCTAAGCCTAACTCATTTAGTTTCTGATTCTTGCCAATGCTGTTCGACAAATTTTTCCCGTCCACCCGCTTCTTCCATAGCGAACCGTTCAGGATTTTTACGGTAGAAGTCCTGATGTTCTTCCTCGGCTTCATAAAAAAGTTTAGCATCCTCGATCTGAGTCACGATGGGTTCATCAAACTGATTACTATCAATCAAAGCTTGGCGAGATTTCTCAGCAATCTGACGTTGCTTTTCATCTTTAACGAAAATCACCGGCCGGTAGTTATCCCCGCGGTCTTGGAACTGCCCCATAGCATCCGTTGGGTCAGTCTGCTGCCAGTAAATTTGGACCAGTTTTTCATATGACATCACTTCAGGATCAAAGGTAATTTTGACGGCTTCGGTATGCCCTGTGGTGTGGCTTTTTACCTGTTCATACGTGGGATTGGCTACGTGACCGCCAGTATAACCAGAAACCACTTTTTCGATGCCTGGCTGGGTGTCGAATGGCTTCACCATACACCAAAAACAGCCACCGGCAAAAATTGCTATCTCAAAATGTTTCGTCTGTTCACTCATTTATTTCACCTCTAAATTTAATGAAATAAGTATAATGCACTTAGTAGTAGGAAACAAGTAAATCGCACACTATCAAGTTAGCAGACCCAAAACTAATTTAAAATAAGTGCTTTACAAATAATAAAATAACGGGTAAGATACTCTTAAATTAAAAAATGATTAAAGCAATGACGAGCAAGAGTAAACTTTTCCTCATTTTTAGAGAGTCTGCGTTTGGTGCAAGCAGATAGTGAGACAAGTTGAAAGTAGGCTCTGAGCTGTAGATGCGATGTTTGAGTGTCTACTGGGTGCCCCCGTTATCAAGGCCAGCGAATACGATTTAATCGTGCTCGTTAAGGTTACTTATGTAACGAAGACAAGGTGGTACCGCGCATTGTAAAGCGCCCTTCGAAGATTTAACTTCGAAGGGCGCTTTTCTCATTTTATTTTAATTTACTATCTGATCAGGAGGAATGTTATATGACAGCATCTTTGATTCACACACTCACTTCCATGGACCAACCCATTATTCCGGCGGCTGGCGATGGCCAAACCATGACTTTATTAAGTCAATCCACCTTTCCCGCAATTTTCTTGGATGGCACTTTAACCACCCAGGCACTATTGGCCGAAAACAATCAGGGGCTCCTGACCCTATCGGAATACGCCAAGTTTTGCCGCGACATGCACCTCAAGAAAACATCATCGCTCATCTATGATCTGCAATCCGGCTTTGGCAATCCATTGAATACTTACTACGCAGCGCAAGAGCTGGAACGTTCAGGTGCGGATACCATCATTTTAAATGATCAAACTTATCCTTCACATTCACTTAACCAGCCCACCACTACCACTCCTGCTGATTTACTTGGGAAAGCCAAAGCAGCTCAAGATGGTTTGGAAAACGACGCTACCGAGTTATGGATCAAGTTAGAGGGCATCTGGGATTACGGTACCAAGGGTATTCTACAGCGTATCCATTATCTGGCTAACATTGGTGCTGACGCCATCATCATCGACCACTACACCGATGATCAATTAAATACCATTATTGCCGCAACACCAGAGTTACCCATCATCGCCACTTGGACACCGAACACCCCACATAACTCCGGCATTACAGCTTGGTTAGATACCGGCTATCTGGCACGTCAAGCCCAACAAGCTCGCCAACAAGCACTCACTGAATTAAAGAAAGGAGCGATCGCATATGCTGAAAAATGATCGCATGCGTCATCAATTTAAAACCGATGTTATGAGCGGCCACATTGTCCGAATGATGGTTGCGCCAGATGCTCTAGCCGCTAAAATTGCTCAATCTTGTGGTGCAAAAGCCGTCTTTAGCGCCGGTTACGCCACCAGCGCTTCCGCCTTAGCCATGCCAGATCGTGGTATCAGCGATTTTGGCCTCGCCCTTGAACGTTGCCGGGAAATTATTAACGCCGTCGACATTCCCGTTTTTGCCGACGCAGACACCGGCTACGGTGATTTAGACAACGTCAAACGAACCGTGGAATGCTACGAAGCCATTGGTGCTGCCGGCATCTTCATTGAAGACCAAGTTTGGCCAAAACGCTGTGGTCACATGGATGGTAAAAAGGTTGAACCGACTGAAGTCCTTGAAGCGAAGATCAAAGCAGCTAAAGCAGCCCGCAAGCATGACGACTTCCTCATTATGTCACGAACGGATGCTCGAGCCGTTTACGGTTTAGATGACGCTATTGAACGTAGCAGGCGCTACAAGGCAGCTGGCGCGGACCTAATCTTTATTGAAGCCCCACAAAGCAGTGAGGAATTGGAAAAAATCCACGAAGCCTTTCCCGATACGCCAATGATGGCCAATATGATCGAGGATGGCAAGACACCGCTAACAAAGACAGAAGACCTGGAACGGCTAGGCTTCAACATTGTCGTTCATCCCACCGCGATGACTTACACACAAACTTACGCAGAAGAACAATTGGTCAAAACACTTCAACGAGAGGACACCACTAAAGCGTACAAGGATCACATGATCACTTTCCCCAAATTCAACGAGTTTGTTGGCTTAGATAAAGTCAATGCCAGAGACGCCATGTACGCACCAGAAAAAATGGCTCAATTTATGACTGACTAACAAGTATTCACAATAATAGGAGGCAACGCCAATGGAAGCATCTGCAATGAATCTAGAAACTCAACTCAACTCAGCAAAAGAAACCCCACTATTCTACAAAGTTTTCGGCTTAGCGGGTGCCGGTATCATGTTAGATGCCGCCGACGTTTACATAGCAGGCGCGATTAACGGCGCCATCACCAGCTCAGGCTTTGCGAGTATTCAGCAAGGCTCAATGTTTCTCTCAAGCGGCTTTCTAGGTCTCTTCCTAGGATCCCTGCTGGCTGGTTACATCGGTGACTTTTACGGCCGGAAGAAGTCCTATCAATATAACCTACTCTTATTCGGGGTCTTTACCCTCCTTTCAACTTTTGCACCAAATATCATTATCCTGACCATTTTCCGTTTTCTAGCCGCAACTGGTCTGGGTGCAGAAATTGTTACCAGCTACGCCATCGTGAATGAATTTGCCCCAATCAAGCGCCGTGGTCACTGGTCAGGGATGACCGCCATCGTTGCTAACAGTGGCGCACCCATTACCCTGTTGATCGCCACCTTCATGATTCCAAAGTTTGGCTGGCGCTCGATGTTCTTATTGATCGGTATTCTTGCCTTGGCCCTGTGGTTCGCCCGTCGCCATTTCCCAGAATCACCACGTTGGTTACTCTCTAAAGGTCGCACTGAAGAAGCTAACGCTATTATCAAACAACTCACTACTCGCGGTTTATACGAAGAAGGCGAACTTCAAGACAAAAACGAAACCATCAGCCACATTAGTTTTGCAAAAGGATTGTTTATTGCTATCATCGCCGTTAGTGCTACCCTGCTTTGCCAATACACATTCACCACTTGGGTACCAACGCTGCTGCTCAAACGAGGCATCAGTATCGTGAGTTCAATTGGTTTCTCAGCCATCATGATGATCGGTGCCCCAATCGGTTCAGCTATCGGTGCTGGCTTGGTTGACCGTGCTGGCCGGAAAAAAGTTATCATCCCCGGTTTCATTGCCGTAGCACTGCTAGGTATCGCTTACGCTTATGAAACTACCACTTTAGGCATTATCATCAACGGCTTCTTACTAACGGTTACCCTTTACATCCTGGTTGCCACCGTTGTTAGTATCTATACCAACGAATTATTTGAAACTAGCCACCGGTTCCGTGGTGCCGGCATTGCCAACGGAATTTCAAAATTATTGAACGTTTTGATGCCAACAGTGGTTGCTATCATCATCACCAGTGCCTCACCATCGTTCTTGTACTACGGGATTGCAGCAATTGCTGTTGCTGCAGCCATCATCATCGCGGCCTTTGGTCCTGAAACAGATCAAAAAGCGATTAAATAAGGTTGAATAAGACCTAAAAAAGCTACCTTTCCGTCAACCGGAAAGGCAGCTTTTTTAATTCAAATTAATAATTTACTTGTCTTCATCGTCATCTGATTTAGTGACAAACAAGCTCAAATCTTGCAGTTGTTTGTCAGAAACCGTGGTTGGTGCAGCTGTTAATGGTTCAACAGCCTTCGAGTTCTTAGGGAAGGCAATCACGTCTCGAATGTTACCACGCTTAGCTAACAAGCGGGCAAAGCGATCCAAGCCGATAGCCAGACCACCATGAGGCGGAAAACCATAATCCAAAGCATTTAGCAGGTAACCAAATTGGTCTTCTGCTCGTTCTTTAGTGAAGCCTAGTGCTTTGAACATCTTCATTTGCAGGTCACGAGTGTGGATACGGATTGAACCGCCACCCAACTCCAGACCGTTTAAGATGATGTCGTAACTTTGAGCGTAAGCTTTGTGAGGATCTTCGCCTTCGTCCAAGTAATGCTCGTCGCCAGCCTTTGGCATGGTGAATGGGTGATGGGCTGGTACCCAACGTTTCAAGTCAACATCGTAGTCAAACAGTGGCCAGTTAACGACCCAGAGGAACGCAAACTTCGATTCGTCGATCAGATCTAATTCTTTAGCAATGGTCCGACGTAGGTAATCCAAGGTTTGGGCAACTACACGGCTGGAATCACAAGCGAACAACAGCAGGTCGCCAGGCTTGGCACCAGTCCGTTCAGTAATCGCCTTGTATAATTCTGCGTTATCCTTAAAGAACTTGGCGATTGGACCAGTGAAGTTGTCTTCAGTGACCTTCAACCAAGGCAAGCCCTTGGCGCCAAAGCGGTCAATATGTTCAACGAACTTGTCGATATCCTTACGGGAATACTTGTCAGCCCCACCAGGAACGGCAATTGCCTTAACTTGGCCGCCATCTTTGAGGACGTTGTTGAAGACGTTAAAGCCTAGGTCATCAACTAAGTCACCCAAGTCTTTTAATTCCATACCAAACCGGACATCTGGCTGGTCAGTCCCAAACCGGGCCATTGATTCGTCCCAATCTAAGCGATCAAATGGCAATTTAACATCAATATCCAAGGTTTCTTTCATGACCTTAGCAATCAAGCCTTCAGTCAGATCCTGAATTTCTTCGGCATCCAAGAAAGAAGTTTCCATATCGATTTGGGTAAATTCAGGTTGACGGTCACCACGTAAATCTTCGTCACGGAAACAACGAGCGATTTGGTAGTAACGGTCAAAGCCAGCACCCATCAATAACTGCTTAAACAGTTGTGGTGATTGTGGCAAAGCGTAGAAATGGCCTGGGTAAACCCGTGAAGGTACCAGGTAGTCCCGGGCCCCTTCTGGTGTTGACTTGGTCAAATCAGGGGTTTCAATGTCAATGAAGCCTTGTGAGTCAAAGTAGCTGTGGACTGATTGGGTGATTCGATTACGAATCATCAACCCACGTTGCATTTCTGGCCGACGCAAGTCTAAGTAACGGTACTTCAACCGCAGATCATCAGACACGTTGATATTATCTTGAATGTAAAATGGTGGGTTTTTAGCCTTATTCAACAAGTTAATTTCTGAGACCCGGACTTCGATCTTACCAGTGCGCATCTTGTCGTTAACTTCATGTTCAGCACGAGGGACCACGTGACCCTTCACTTCGATCACGTATTCGTTCCGTAACTGGTCAGCAACGGCCAGCGCGTCCTTATCGAATTCTTCACTGAATACTAATTGAACGATTCCTTCACGATCCCGTAAATCAATAAAAATCAAACCGCCTAAATCGCGGCGCTTTTGAACCCAGCCCTTTAAGACGACATCTTGATCAAGATATTTTTCGTCCACCAGACCGGCGTATGTTGTTCGCTTCATCTTATTCTCCTCTTAATCAATATTTGATATAACGTCAGCAAAATGAGTCATGACATCAGCCAACGGCGCTGTCACTTCGTTACCAGAAGTCATGTTTTTCACGTGAATCGTTTTAGCAGCTAATTCAGCCTCACCAACGGTCAGCGTGTAGGCTGCGCTTAAGCGATCAGCCGTTTTAAACTGCGCTTTCGGCTTGCGGGCCAAGTAGTCGCGATCAGCTGAATAATCTTGTGAACGCAATGATTGAACCACTTGCAGCGTGGTGGCGTTGGCTTCATCACCAATACCGACAACGTAAGCATCTAAGTGATGTTCTTCAGGGAACTGAACGCCTTCAGCCTCCATCAAAAGAATCAGCCGTTCCATTCCTAGGCCGAAACCGACACCAGAAACTTCTGGGCCGCCTAATTCTTCAACCAAACCGTTGTAACGGCCACCGGCGCAAACCGTGGTATAGCCGTGACCCAGCGCTTTAGAATCAACCATGAATTCAAAGATGGTGTGGTTGTAATAATCCAGGCCACGAACCATGGTTGAATCCACCACGTAGTCGATACCTAAAGCAGTCAAAAGACTTTTGACTTGATCAAAATGAGCTTGGGCAGCAGGCGTCAGGTAATCCAAAATGGATGGCGCATCCGCCACAAACTTCTTGTCCTTTTCATCCTTGCTATCCAATACCCGCAGCGGGTTCTTGTGCAGCCGAACTTGAGAATCTTCACTCAATTCATCATAGTGCGGTTCCAAATAATCAATCAAAGCTTGACGATAACTATCACGAGACTCCTTATCGCCTAGCGTATTAATGGCTAACCGCAGATTATCGATGCCAAAGTGCTTGAACAAGTCACGACCCATGGCAATAACTTCCACGTCTAACGCGGGTTCATCGGAGCCAAACGCCTCCACCCCGATTTGATGGAATTCCCGTTGCCGACCTGATTGCGGCCGTTCATAACGGTACATCTGACCCATGTAGTAAGTCTTAAACGGTTTTTGAACTTCTGGCCCATAAAGCTTGTTTTCTACGAAAGCCCGAACAACACCAGCTGTGCCTTCTGGACGCAAGCTAATGTGTCGATCACCCTTGTCCTTAAAGTCGTACATTTCTTTAGTGACAATGTCTGAAGTGTCCCCAGAAGTTCTGGAAAATACTTCAAAATTTTCAAATAACGGTGTTCGAATTTCTTCGAACCGATACTTCTTGAATACTTGACGCGCAACTGTCTCAACATACTGCCAGTGCTGACTCTCACCAGGCAAAATGTCCGCAGTGCCTTTTGGTCGCTGATAACGCATAGTATCTTCCTTTCCGATTTTCGCTGAAGTTAAAGGTGCCGAAAAAAATAAAAAGCACCCTTGTTTTCACAAGGGTGCTTCGCACGGTACCACCTTAAA
This sequence comes from Secundilactobacillus sp. MJ173, assembly GCF_059704265.1. Lineage (NCBI taxonomy): Bacteria > Bacillati > Bacillota > Bacilli > Lactobacillales > Lactobacillaceae > Secundilactobacillus > Secundilactobacillus sp. MJ173. The sequence goes on along the minus strand of NZ_BAAKGN010000013.1, from coordinate 42,679 downwards.
TTAACTCATCCATAACGTTGGACACGAATAATCGCTTATTCACCTCAAAAGTGTCTTCAACTTCCCGCCTGCTGTATCTTTTCATCAACCAGATACTTTCTGAAAGTCACGGGTTATTTACTCATCTTTTTCATCGGTGTTTCATTTATTTAACTACCAATAAGACTACTCAGTTACCCACTAAAAGTCAAGGACGATTTAACCGGAGGCTGTATCTTTAACTGAAAATATCCTATAATTATAGGAAAACTAATCGAGGAACTCAATTTGAACTACCTTAAACAACATTGGCAGCAAATCGTTATTTCATTTGTACTCCTACTGACTCTCGGTATCGCCGTCTTTCAAACTGTCCGTCAAGACCGCTTAACCACACCGATTGCAAACATTAACGTACGCACAGGCCCTAATATTAATTATCAAACGAAGACTATCCTGAAAAAGGGACAGGCCGTTTACATTGTTCAGAAAAAAGACAACTGGTATAAGGTGCGCTACGACGATCATCAATTCGGCTGGGTAGCCAGCTGGCTGATCAATCAATCCGGTAAAATCCAAACAGCGACTAACCTTTCTGAAGCCACCATTGTCTTAGATCCTGGTCACGGTGGCAGCGACTCCGGCGCACTGTCAATTGATCAAAAGCACGATGAAAAAACCTACACGCTGCAGTTAGCCAAGAAAGTGCGTCATCAGCTCACTGCTCGCGGCGCCCACGTGATCATGACTCGTACCGGTGACCAGGACGTTTCACTGGGTGCGCGACCTGAAATGGCGACGGATAACCACGCTGACGCCTTCATCAGCTTTCATTACGACTCCAGCCCTGGCAATAATCTAGGATCAGGATTCACAACATACTACTATCATGCAAATACTTCCCTTAAGTTAGCCCGAACCATTAACCAACACCTCGTTGGTTTGCCCATTGAGAATAAAGGTGTTGAAGTGGGTAACTTTGAAGTGATTCGCGACAATCTCCGTCCTGCGCTACTATTAGAGATGGGTTACATTAATACTGACAAGGATTTCAAAGCAATTGAAAGCCCAACCTATCAAAACAAGGTCGCTAAAGACGTAACAAACGGTTTGAGTGCTTACTTCGAAACCAAATAATTGACGAAAGGATGGCTTATTATGGATAACAAGTGGTTTGAACAACTACCGATTAAAGAAATTAAAGGCGTCACACCAATTTCAGGTGGCGATATCAATCAAGCTTATCGTTTAGATACAGCGACCGGACCCTATTTCTTATTGGTACAGCCAAACCGTGAACAATCGTTCTATCAACACGAAATCGAGGGGCTCAAATTACTGGGTCAAGCCGCTCTGGTTCCGGAAGTCGTCGCCTCTGGTCGAATCAATAATGATGCCTACTTGATCTTATCGTGGTTGGAAGCCGGCACCGGTGACCAGTATGATTTGGGCCAGCTGGTTGCGCACGTCCACCAAATTCACAACGACCAGTTTGGCTTCGATCACGATGTTGACGGTAAATTACCCAAAATCAATACTTGGCAAGCTAGTTGGGGCGATTTCTACGTTCACCAACGACTGGAAGTACTGGCTAAACGGGCATCTGAGCACGGCCTTTGGAATCAAAAAAGGCAGGACCACCTTCAGCGGCTCTGCCAGATTATTCTAGGTGATGATCAAGTTCACGAATCGGTTCCCAGTTTATTGCACGGCGATCTTTGGTTTGGCAACGTTATGTTCACTGCTGACGGCAAACCAGCTTTAATCGATCCTGATGTGCTTTACGGTGACCGTGAATTTGATTTAGCCATGACCACGGTTTTCGGTGGTTTTGATGACCGGTTCTACCAAGGCTACAATGATACTTATCCATTGCGGCCCGGCTTCCAGCAGCGATTACCTTGGTATCAACTCTACTACCTCATGGCTCACCTGAATTTATTTGGTGAAAGCTATGGCGGCTCAGTTGACCGGATCCTCAGCAATTATTGAAGCAATGCATCCCTTAAGCCAATGACGTTGGTCACGTTGATCTCAGGATGACTAGGACCACCATCGATGAGACGACCGGGGTCAAACAAGGCGCCCGCGATGCCGGCATTATGCCCCGCATCAACGTCCAAGGTTCGATCGCCAATCATTATGGCTGAAGCCTTTTGAACTTCATGACGTTTAATTAAAGCATTCAACGAAGCCGGATTCGGTTTCCGTGGAAAAGGCTGTTCACTGGTGACTTCATCAGTGAACAGTTTTTTGATGCCTGCAGCTTGTAGCAATTGCATGGCGCTTTGGTTGCGATGGGTCAATAAATAATGCTTGCCACCCGCATCCGCTAGCTGCTGAAGTAAGCCCACCATCCCATCAAACGGTTTGGCCTGCGCAATCCGTCCTCGTTCATTTTGCCGGTAGTCACGTTCTAACTGATCGGCTTGAATACTGAATTCAGCACTAAATTTTTGCAAAGCCGTCCCTAACGAATGCTGCCGCATGGTTTCGTAGATGTCTTGCTCATCTAGTTCAATTTCAGAAACCTGCTGCTGAGTCAAAGCCGTCATAAATGCCTGCACCATGATGGGGTACGTATCAAATATGGTGCCGTCAAAGTCCCAGAAAAAAGCTTGGTATTTCATGCATACTCTGCTACTGATAACTTATAAAAAGTTATAGATTATTCTTGCTTCTTCCTATCCTGTCTCGCATGAAACTCGCTAATACAGTTGATATGATAGTCCACAAGCGTTAATTTCCGGCTAGCCACCGGTACATGCTTTGAAGCCCGTGTTAGTAGGCTAATTCAAAGTTTTCAGTATCCCTGATATTCAGGGCCGCATTAATATCACGATCTACGGTATAACTACATTTAGGACATTGATAGGTTCGCTCACTTAGCTTTAAATCAACTTTTTTATGACCACAATGGTGACACACTTTAGAAGTCGGTTCAAAACGGTTGGTTAAGTGTACTGGAATACCTAACTGCTGGCATTTAGAAGCTAATTTGATTCTAAAGTTGTAGAATCCTTGGTAACTAACGGCTTTAGCTAAATGCCGATTTTTCATCATACCCTTAACATTCAAGTCTTCTAAGGCTACCCACTGCGGTTTGGTTCTCACCACAGCAGCAATAATCTTATTTTGATAATCCAACTGAATATTGGTTAATCGTTGATACAAGCGTTGCACTTTCCGCTGAGTTTTAGCTAGATTAAAATCAGTAGCAGATTTCCCTTCTTTCTGTCTTCTAGCTTTCAGTGCTTGATACTGACGGGACAATTTTCTTTGCAGTCTGCGCAGACGTTTTCTGATGCGTCTTATCCGACTACTTTTATTCTGATTGTGATACAAAGTGCCATCGTTTAAAATGGCAAACTCTTTTAAACCAAGGTCAATGCCGATAGGTTCGCCGGTCTGTTCTAACTTTGGCAGTTCGGTCTGTTCCACTAAACAAGTCAAGTAATAACGACCAGCTTTGAATTTAATCCGACCTTGTTTAATAACGAAGTGTTCTGAGTCTGTAGGAATGTAGCCAAACTCTTTCAAACGTACCCAGCCAAGCTTCGGTAACTTGATCCGGTGACGCTGACAAGGAAAGATTTGCGTTTTACCGTTCTTAACAAAGTAATAACTGCCCTGACCGCGTTTAAACGACCGCCAATGTGGGAAGCCACTCAGTTTCTTAAAGAACCGTTTCATAGCTGTGTCAGCATCGATAAAGGCCTGTTTAACCGATTTAGCATATAAATCCTTGATCCATAGATCATCAGGGTTAGCTTTTAGATACTCATGGTTAAACCACTTACTAAAAGCGTATGCGTTTAAGTAGCAATAACCCATTTCGTAGCGTTGCTGATTGATATCCAAAAACAGGTTGTAGGCCCAACGACTGCCACCAATATGGCAATCAATCTGCCAGGCTTGTTTTTCAGTCGGTTTAATTTCGACTTTATAAGTGAGTAACATCAGTGGTTCCGCCTTATGGAATTTAATCACCAAGGTGAGGTGTCCCTCATATTATACGGGATGGATTTAGCCCAAAAAGCCTTTTAATGAAATTCATACAAATCACTACATATAAGCTATCAGCTAATACAGAAAATTAAACACCTAACTTTAACCTGGTTATATCTTCTACCAGGCACAGAATAGTATAGAAACACCACTTTACAAAGATTGATATCCTTTTACAGCAAAACAGTTACTGTTCATTCCTCATTATAGAACCGCACTGTCAAAAATGATTGTCACTGGCCCATCATTGACTAGACTAACCTGCATATCCGCGCCGAATTCACCCGTTTCCACGTGAATGCCAGCGTTACGCAGCTTTTGGTTGAACCGTTCGTAAATTTGTTTAGCATGATCCGGAGCACCCGCCTTAGTAAAACTCGGCCGGTTGCCCTTTTTGGTGTCCGCATACAAGGTGAATTGTGAAACGGAAAGAATGGCACCACCGATGTCTTGAATCGACAGGTTCATTTTGCCAGCGTCATCGGAAAACACCCGTAATTTAGCAATCTTATGAACGTAGTAATCAATTTCGTCTTCACCATCTGTGTCCGCTGCCCCAAATAATAACAAGTATCCCTGTTTAATTTGACCAACGACTTGGTCTTCAATGGCGACTTGTGCTGAGGTCACCCGTTGCAATACAATTCGCAAAATAAATCCCCCTTATGAATAATTTCAAAAATTAAGACAAATCATTCTCGTTCTGATGATTTTTATATCAGGACAGGAATCATTTGCCTTAACTGAAACACTTATAGCTATCGACTTTTGTCACAGCCCCTTCGACTCATTATCTAAATGGCCGTTTAACAACATAAACATCCTGAACGTTTTTCAGGTTATCCATCAATCGTTCCAATTGTTCAGCGTTACGAATGCCGAGTGAAATGGAAATGGTCACCATCTTATTATGATCGACCCGGCCATTCACAACGTTAAGCTGCTTAGTGGTACCGTTGACGATCCGCAACACATCGTTAAGCAAACCATCGCGATTATAGCCCTGAATCTCAAGATCCGCGTTATACATAGTTGTGGTTTCGCTAGGATTATCCCAGTACACTTCAACGATCCTTTCGCCATTAGCCTCAGCGTGAGCCACGTTGGGACAGTCCAAACGGTGAACGGAAACTCCACGTCCTTTAGTAATGTAGCCGACGATCTTATCCCCGGGAACTGGCGCACAGCAGTGACTTAGCCGGACAAGCAGATTATCGACACCTTCAATGATGACCCCTTCAGACGGCTTTAGCTTCCGTTTCCGCTGTGAATCAGTCTCTGATTCGGTGTTATCAATGGTCTGGTGCTCTTCCAGCAATTCACGCTCTTCTTGACGCTGTCGCTGCTCTTCGCGTTCATGACGAACATCTTCTGTCAATCGATTAGCCACACCTACTGGCTGAAGGTCACCAAAACCAACGGCCGCAAACAAATCATCAATATGCTGATAATGTAATTTATCGACAACCTTTTGCAGTTTGTCCTTAGTCATCAGTTCTTTGGGATCAAATTTAAAGTCCCGCAGCTGCTGTTCAATAATCTGACGACCCGTTTCAATATTTTTCTCCCGGTCTTTTTGCCGGAAAAATTGTTTGATCTTATTACGAGCACGACGCGTCGAAACCAGTTTCATCCAGTCACGGTTAGGTCCTGCTGAGTTAGACGAGGTTTTAATATCGACAATATCACCGTTTTTGACCTCATAATCCAGCGGAACGATTTTACCGTTAACCGTCGCACCTGTTGTGTGATTGCCGACCTCGGTGTGGATCTGGTAAGCCATATCCAACGGACCGGCACCCTTTGGCAATTCCAACACGTCACCCTTTGGTGTAAAGGCGTAAACGTGATCACCAAATAATTCACCCTTAACACTATCCATAAAATCAGACGCGTCATCGGTGTCTTCTTGCAGTTCAATGATCTGTTTAAACCAGTTGAGTTTGTTGCCAGTATTAGTGGTCTGAACCTTATCCGTTTTACCTTCCTTGTACGCCCAGTGAGCAGCCACACCAAATTCAGCCACCCGGTGCATTTCTTCAGTCCGGATTTGAACTTCCAATGGTCGGCCTTCAGGACCAATTACCGTGGTATGTAAAGATTGGTACATGTTGGCTTTAGGCATTGCAATGTAATCCTTAAAGCGCCCAGGCATTGGTTTCCACTTAGTGTGAATGGCACCTAAAACAGCGTAGCAATCCCGAATGTTGTCTACAATCACCCGAATGGCTAACAGATCATAAATCTGGCTGAACTGTTTATGCTGATCACGCATTTTCCGGTAAATGGAATAAATGTGCTTTGGCCGTCCATAAATTTCGGGATCGATATGCAGATCATCAATCGCATGCTTAATATCTTGAATAGCTTCTGCAATGTAGCTTTCCCGTTGATCACGACGAGAGTTCATCAGGTGAACGATGCGGTAATACTGCTGTGGGTTCAAATACCGTAACGAAATATCTTCCAGTTCCCACTTAATAGCACTAATACCAAGTCGGTCAGCCAGTGGCGCGTAGATTTCCAACGTTTCGTTAGCAATCCGACGTTGCTTATCTGGCCGCAAATGCTGAAGGGTGCGCATATTATGCAGCCGGTCAGCTAACTTGACGATCATGACCCGAATGTCTTTAGACATGGCTAACAGCAGCTTCCGGTGGTTTTCAGCCAACCGTTGTTTATTAGACTTATACTTAATTTTTCCAAGTTTAGTGACGCCGTCAACGATCATGGCAACATCGTCGCCGAACAGCTCCCGAACGTCATCTAGGGTGACGCCGGTATCCTCAACGATATCATGCAGAAAACCCGACGCAATGGTCGTTGGATCCATCTTCAGATTAGCTAGAATACCCGCAACTTGTATCGGGTGCATAATGTATGGTTCGCCCGATTGACGAATTTGATCCTTATGGGCAACTGCCGCGAACTTATAAGCACGTTCAACGATTGCCACATGATCCTTATTCATATAAGCTGATACGGCATCGATAACGCTTTGAGCTGTCCAAGTTTGCTCTCTCGACATCCGATCACATCCCCTCTGTGGCGCTTAGGCCATAAGCTAAATAACTGATACACAGATAAACTGGCACGAAATATAACGCGTACTTCGGTCCTGATAACTGAATCCCCAAGGCAAATAATACGGGTAGCAGAAAAATCAGCCACCAGCCGTCACCGCGACGTTTCACAAAATGACCAATCAATCCAGCGACAACGGCGTAAATCAAACCGTAAATAACGCCCGAACGCCAGAGGCCGCCAATTGAAACGTTATCTAAAAGAACCGGCACGGCGATTCCTAATATGATGCTGAGTACCCAATAAGGCCAGCCAATGCGTTTTATAACTGTCATGTTAACTCACTCTCTTATTTAATGAATGGTTTATATTTTAGCATTATTTTACACCAATGGATAGCATTCAATCATTGTAATTCTAACATGGTTGACACTGCTGCTAAAAAGTACAGCGGGGCGGTTTCAGTTCGTAAAATACGTGGTCCCAATCCTGCCACTGTGGCTTGTTTTTGTTGCAGAAGCTGCATTTCTGCCGGCGAGATACCGCCTTCCGGACCAAAAACAGCCATCAGCTGCTGCCCTGATTGGATGCGATTCAGTAATTTAACCAACTGCGCCTGCTCACCCTGCTTGGCAGCTTCTTCGTAGGCTACCAGCAAATGATCATACTCCAGCTCAGCGATAGCCCGTTTCAAGGTCTCAAAGTAGCGCACCGTTGGAACATGGGTCCGATGAGCCTGTTCGGCAGCTCCCTGGGCAATTTTTTGCAGGCGGGTCAACTTCTTACTCAATTTGTTTGGCTGCCACTTTGCTACTGACCAGTCAGCACCAAAAAAGCAAATCGTGTTGGCACCCATTTCCGTGGCTTTTTGAACGATCCACTCGGCCTTATCCTGCTTGGGCAAGCCCGACAGAATCGTCACTTTAACAGGCAGTTCTACGTCTGTTTCCAACGCTTTGACCACGGTTACTGAATGATCTTCGTTAAGCTGGCCTAAATAGAGATTCTCCTGACCATCAACGAATTCTGCCTGATCGCCTGGAACACCACGCATTACCTGCAGCCAATGCTTTGACACCGTGGCATCTAATTCAAAGTGATCGTCTGTTTTTAAAGTTGGCTTGATAAAATAGCGTTGCATTATTCATCGTCCCCTGGCTTTTGAGCAATCACACCATACCAATCGCCCATTTTTAATGTTTGTCGAATTTTGAAGCCCTGCTTACGCTGCGCATCAAGAATTTGGTCAACCTTTTCTGAAATGATACCTGATGTCACAAAGTAACCGTGTACTGGCAGTAACTGCCATGCCTGTGGAATCAACGGGATGATCACCTCAGCTAAAATGTTAGCTACAATGATATCCGCTTCACCCGTAACGCCTTGAAGTAAATTATTTGCCGCAACGGTCACATCCGCCGCAACGGGATTCAGTGCCAGGTTCTTTTTAGCAGAATCCACCGCAACTTCATCGAGATCGTAAGCCCGGATCTCACCAGCACCCAGCTGTTTAGCCGTGATGCTCAAAACGCCAGAACCCGTACCCACATCGATCAGACGTTCGCCACCATGAACCACCATTTCTAGCGCTTGCATGGATAGTTTAGTCGTTGGATGGGTCCCTGTACCAAACGCCATTCCTGGATCAAGCTTAATGATCCGTTCGTCTTGGCTTTGAGGTTGATATTCTTCCCAACTAGGCACCACCGTCAAAAAGCGGGTCACTTGTACGGGGTGATAGTATTTTTGCCACTCAGTTGCCCAGTTAGACTCGTCAACTTTAGCCGTGGTTACTTCTGCGGGTGCAACGTCTAAACCAAACGTTGTGAGTTCGTCCACTCGCCGTTTAATTTCCGGCACAATTTCAGGGACGTAAATCGTGGCTGGAAAATAAGCCGTTACCTGAGCGCCACTTTGAACGTGTGGAATCTCATCTACGTTTAAAATTTCACCTTTTTTTGCCCAATCCGTTTGTTCAAGCTGCTCATAGTCCTTTTCGTCATCAATTTGCACCCCGGAAGCACCCTGTTCCATTAAAAGGTTACTAACTGCTTCTACTGCCTCATTAGTTGTTGTTACGGTTACTGCAGTCCAATCCATATTGTCATTACCTCTCTTTTCTAGTCTGGTAAAAATTTCAAAAAAAGAACGCCAAAGTTACTTAGCGTTCTCCTCATCAGTCTGATGTTCCTGTTCTTCTTTTTGTTCCCGTTGCGGTAAGCGAGATTCAAGATAGTCTAATAATTCTTTTTCGGTTCGGAAAATCCGTGGATGCTTTTGTTTATGCAATCTCAGATCAATTTCATTGATCTTTCGACGACCAGTCCACGTATGACTGTACCGGATGATTACCCGATTATTCAACGCCTCCCGACCAAACTTAAAAACATAAACACTTTCAGGAGTCATCAGTGGCCGAATATAAGACTTCTCATACTGATAGTTTCGGCTCTTTAAGTACTGTTTGGTTTGATTTAGCACGGTAATCACCTCCCAACGATTTTTTTATAACCCGCTAAGTTACTATTGAGTACATCATATCATATTTCACTTGTAAGCAACAGATAACAGGGTTATTCCGCTCTTTAAAAAGAACATATTACTGGATTTTGGCATAAAAGTCAACCGAGTTATTAAATAATTCTCATAGAATACTCCAGATATTTTCATCATACCTAGTCCGCATACTGTTCGTGCTTGCTTTTACGGATGGAAATAGTATTCTTGAACCATGAACGCTTAAAAGTCAGACTTAAATTAAAGGGGAAGTTTATTCATGATTAAACCAACCAAACATTTGAATGGCTTTGATTGGGTTGAAACAACGGCCTTAACAGAAGCCGAACAGCAAACGCTAATGGCCGAGTACGGCATTACCGACGATATCATCACCTACGTCACTGATAAAGATGAAACAGCAAATTACGTTTATGATCCCGCAAATAATCAACAGCTCATGATTGTTTTGGTACCCTACCAACTTAAAAATACGCAAATGCCACGCTACATCACGCGACCCGTTGGCTTTTTGATTCACCAAGGCGTGTTGTTCACCTTCAACGAGAGCCGCTTAAACTTTGTTGACCAAGCTTTTCAAAAATCAGCTGATGACACAGATATCAACACCACTTCTGCCTTTATTTTGGAGTCAATGTTCGATTTAGTAGACAGTTACATTCCCATCGTTAAGTATGTGACGAAACAGCGTAATCAGTTGGATAAAATGCTGAATAAAGAGGCTAAAAACACTAACTTAATGGCACTGTCATACTTAGGTCAAACGCTGACCTTCTTCAACAGCGGTGTTGAATCCAACAATGATTTATTTGCCCGAATCCCCCGCACTTACTTTGGTGTGAATAACGATAGCATGGCAAACGATTTACTTGAAGACGTTTCTATTGAATCTGACCAGGTTTTACACATGATTGAAAACGAAGAGCAAGTGGTCAACCGGATCACGGATACCTTTGATAGTATCATTAATAACAATTTAAATGATACCATGAAATTCTTAACGATCTGGTCGTTAACCATGGCCGTTCCAACCATTGTCACCGGCTTTTTTGGCATGAACGTGAAGCTACCGCTGGCACACTTTGATGGTTCTTGGTTGCTTGTGATTGGCTTGTCGATTGGTTTGATTGCTTGGCTATTGTTAATCTTCAAGATGCACCATCGGTTATAGTTTCTTTAAATCATCTCTAATACAATTGATAACTTGACAAGTCTTTGATATCCTCATAACTAATCAATTGTGTAAAACTTTGAAGGAGTTTACTTTATGAAAATTGCCGTTGTGACTGACTCAGCCAGTTATTTAACACCGGAACAGGTTAAAAACAACGATATTCACGTGGTACCCATCACCGTCATTTTCGGTCATCAGACGTATCTGGATAACGTTGAAATCACCACCAGTGAATTTTACCGACGCTTAAAAACTGATCCGCAGATGCCAACGACGACTCAAGTTACACTGGGCCAAATGCAGACCATGTATGATCAGCTAGCTGACGAAGACTATGATGCAGTCATCAGTATCCACCTGTCATCTGGAATCACGACCTTCTACAGTAATTTGGTCAATTACCTACCTAACGTTACCAATATCAAGGTCTATCCATTTGATTCTCGCATTGCTTCAGCTGGTGAGGCCGACCTCGTCATGCTAGCCGCTAAGTTGGTTCGAGAAGGCCGTTCTCCCGAGGAAATTATTCAGGCACTGACCAAACTGCGAGACACGATTGACGCCTACTTCGTAGTGGATGATCTTTCTCACCTTGTCAGAACTGGCCGCTTGTCCAATGCTTCCAGTTTCGTTGGCAGCTTGCTTCGAATCAAACCAATCTTAACCTTTAATGACCAAGCTCAAATCGTTGCTATTGAAAAAGAACGGACCATGCGACGCGCCTATCAGCGAATCAAGCAGAAATTTCAAGAGGTGTCTGAACAGGTCGATTATCCCTTACGTCTCACCGTGATCGATGCAAATAATGACGAGTTGCAGCAGGAATGGTCAGCTGATTTGGCTCAGCAGTTTCCAAACTTAAAAATCGCTCACAGTGAAATCGGCCCCGTTCTCGGTGTCCACGTTGGTGCTGGTACCATGGCGCTATTATGGGATTATGACTGGGAACAATGGCCGGATTCAACCACTAAGTAAGGAAGGTTTGCAAATGAATTTTTTCTCTATCGGCAGCAAAGGTGACACGGACTACATTTCCCGGCACGATTTTATTGCCCATCTCAACCAGGATCTGAATCACCCAGACTTCGACTTTTCACAGCTGCCAACACCCAAAAATCAGGCAGAATATCAGCAATTATTAGGCTTTATTAAAAAACAGATTTTACCGCGTATCTAAACCATTCAAATTCAAAAAGAAGCTAGCGTGCCAATTTTGGCAGCTAGCTTCTTTTTTCTGCAACTTTATACATGTTTCTTAATCAGCGTTTCCAATTCCGTCACGGAGCGCGGTCCAATCACCGCATCCACGATTTGACCGTTCTTTTTCAAAATAATGGTCGGCGTACTTTGAACCCCCAAAGCCCGCGCAATCAGCGGTTGGCGATTAACCGTCAACGAGATGAATTTAACTTGCTGAGCCAGCTCAGTCTGACTCGCCAAATGAGTTAGTGCCCGATCTACTGCCGTACACGGTGGACACCAATCCGAGCGAAAATCAATAAGGACTAACCCATCGTGGGTCTCTGCTGCATACGTGGTATCTTGAATTGGTTTGATTGCTGCCATCCGTATTCGTCTCCTTTTGGATTTATTATATCTCGATTCGCTTTAACCGTCGTCATTTCAGTTTCCGCCCTAATCAATCAACTGAATAAGCCTTAAATTTACAATGCTTAACTTCCACCCACCCTTTTCCACGCAATACATAAGATGATATGAGTTTATATTGGTAAAGGTCTCACTTACTTGCTATATTGGAATAGTAATCATTCACTACTTATTCTAATATATCTAATTTGGGAGGATACCGAATATGTCTTCACTTGGAACCATCATGGTGCTTATTAGCATCATTTTATTTGTGTATTGGGGCGTCCGGCTTTTTAAGCATCAGTCCAGAAAACGGCTGGGCTGGAGCGCCTTGATCTTATTAATCTTGGGCGTAGTCATTGCAAGTCCTACTGACGATCATTCGGCTAACAAATCGACTAACGAGCAATCAAGCAGTCGGGCTGAATTAAAGTCTTCCAGCTCATCATCCAGCCATGCTACTAAAACCACTCATCAGGGTACTAAACCTCAGGCGCGCCAATCAGAAACTCACAGCAGCGCAAGTGTCCTAAATAAGCTGGTGAGTTACACTAACAAGGAATCAGCCGGACCAACTGGTAATTACTATTGGCGCGTTGGCAAAGCACATTTAACAGGCTTTGGTAGTCTAGCTAATGGACAGGCTCGCTTCTCGGCCGATTCACAGCAACGGCCTGCCACAGCTCGCGCAAAACTCACCTATCAAGAATATGCTTCCTCAAAAGGTGGCCGTCAAGGTGAGCCACTTGAACCTTATGCTTGGCCAAGTCAGAACCCAATCGTGGCAATTTCCTATGCTGCCACTGGCCGGACTTATCATGGTTATCTATGGAATCGCAGTCACTCCATCGGCGATAGCTTACTCGGTGCTAAATCATACACTTCAGCCAATAACTTTACCACGGGTACCCGACCTCAAAACGTGGGTGCTGATCAAGATGGCGGCATGCGTTACGGTGAAGAAACGGTAGAAAATTACTGGTCAAGCCATCCTGGTACTCACCAAATCGTTGAATACCAGACCACACCCATTTATCAGGGCAATGAAAGTCTTCCACGTGGTTCAGTGGTCGACATTAAGTCTTCAGATGGTGCTATCAACACTGAAATTGCCGTGATCAACGACGCGGAAGGCATCAAGATCAACTACAATACCGGTGCTAATAATGCTAAACCGTACCATCGCGCCAATTCAACGACGTATAAACGACCCGCTGAAACCAGATCAACGCCATCTTCACCCTCTAACTCAACTACTACTTCTGGTAAATGGCATATAGCCAAATCTGGGTATGTCTTTGTCTCTCAAAGTAATAAATTTTATACACGGGTGACTAATCCCGGTAATTACACCTACGAATCCAAGGCAAAGGCCCAAAGTGACGGTGCGACCGAAGCTATTCGTGGGAATGAATATGCACAACCTTAAAAACCTAGAGAACACAAACTGCATGCAAAGAAGGCTCATTCCACTCGGAATGAGCCTTCTTTGAATTTAACAGGTTAAGCTTTCTTTTGATAAACTAATTCAGCAATCTGACCAAATTGATTCATTTTTTCCAAAGAAAACTGCTTTAGTCCTTTTTCCTGAGTGAATAATGGAATACCCTTGCCTAAAAGCACTGGTGCAATCTGAATGATCATGGTATCGATTAAATCATGGTCAAGTAACGGTGCCAGAATCTGATGACCGCCAATCACCCAAATAGTTGCATTCTGATCCAGCTGTTTGACAAAATCTGTCACATCTCCAGCAACGGGAGTATACCCAGCAACTGGCAAAACCTTATCATGTGTAAATACGTAATTTGTCGAGGTCGGATAGACACCATCAGCATGATCTATTTTAGCAACTTCATCAAAGGTCTTTTTGCCCATGAGCGTCACATCTATTTTTGAGTAAAACTCATCGTAGCCAGTATCTGCTATGGAGCCACTTTGATAAAGCCAGTTCAGCCCACCATTTTCGTCCGCAAGATAGCCGTCCATCGTCACGCAGCCATAAAAGTAAAGCGTCATCTTTTTCTCCTTAATTGCACCTGTTCCGCAAGATCACTTCGGATTATTCTCTTCCTCGTCCGTTTGCAGTACCGCCATAAAAGCGGCCTGGGGGATATCCACTGTTCCCACTGACTTCATGCGTTCTTTACCACGCTTTTGCTTCTCCAGCAACTTCGCACGCCGGTCAGGATCACCGGTATGGATTCTCGCGGTAACATCTTTACGGTAAGCCTTGATTGTCGTCCGAGCAATAATCTTGGCACCGATAGCCGCTTGAATCGGAATTTCAAAGTTTTGCCGCGGAATAATGTTCTTCAGTTTAACCGCAATATCACGGCCACGCTTTTCGGCAAACTGACGGTGAGAAATGAAACTCAGCGCATCCACCTTATCACCGTTCAGTAAGATATCGATCTTAACCAGATCACTCTCACGGTAACCATCCAATTCATAATCCAATGAAGCATAGCCTTTAGTAGAAGACTTCAATTTATCAAAGAAATCGAAGATAATTTCCGAAAGTGGCATCTTATAGATCACATTCACCCGATAATCATCCAAATATTCCATCGTAACGAACTGGCCACGCTTCCGTTGGCAGAGTTCCATGACTGCCCCAACGTAGTCATTAGGCGTCATAATGGTTGCTTTAACGTAGGGTTCCTCAATGGTTTTAATGGCAGCAACGTCCGGCATCTCTGAAGGATTTTCCACTTCTTTGACCGTGCCATCAGCCAAATTAGCATGGTACGTCACGGAAGGTGCAGTAGTAATCAAGTCAAGGTTGAATTCACGTTCCAACCGTTCCTGAATCACGTCCATGTGCAGCATCCCTAAGAAACCGCAACGAAAACCAAAGCCCAGAGCCTGCGAGGTTTCGGGTTCGAATTCAAGCGCTGCGTCATTTAACTTCAGCTTTTCCAGTGCTTCACGAAGATCTTGGTATTTCGCATTATCAGTTGGATATAGTCCAGCGTATACCATTGGTGCCATTTCCCGGTAGCCAGGCAACGCTTTTTCTGCTGGATTAGCAGCGTTAGTCACTGTATCACCAACTCGCGTGTCCTCGATATCTTTGATGCTAGCCGTAATATAGCCAACTTCACCGGCAATCAATTGATCCCGCTTCAGTGGCTTCGGCGAGTTGACCCCAACTTCGGTGACATCATATTCAGCACCAGAATTCATTAGCCGAATCTTATCACCCGGCTTAACAGTGCCTTCAAACAGCCGAACACTAAGCACAACACCACGGTAATCATCGTAAATGGAATCAAAGATCAACGCCCGCAGCGGTGCTTCAAGGTCACCATCTGGCGCAGGCACTTTATGCACGATCTGTTCCAATAAATCTTCAATCCCGATCCCTTTTTTGGCACTAGCCATCACAGCATCAGAAGCATCGATCCCAATCACGTCTTCAACTTCTTTACGGACTCTTTCAGGTTCTGCTGAAGGTAAATCAATTTTATTGATCACCGGTAGAATTTCCAAATTATCATCGATTGCCAAATAAACGTTGGCCAGTGTTTGGGCTTCCACGCCTTGAGCAGCGTCCACCACTAACACAGCGCCTTCGCAGGCCGCCAAACTACGTGACACTTCATAAGAAAAGTCCACGTGCCCAGGGGTATCAATCAAGTGAAACTCGTACGTATGACCGTCTTTAGCGTCATACGTGAGTTCAACAGCATTCAGTTTAATCGTAATCCCGCGTTCTCGTTCCAGGTCCATATTATCGAGGATTTGGTCTTGCATATCACGCTTGGCAACGGTATCCGTCATTTCCAAAATGCGGTCAGCTAGCGTCGACTTCCCGTGATCGATATGAGCGACAATTGAAAAATTCCGGATATCTCGTTGGTGCGCCTTCATTTGTTCAAGATCCATGTGCATTTCTCCTACCTTTTAGTTTCAAACATACTAGTTATTATACCAGATACAGGACGTTATCACCTATACCGGTTAAAATTCACACCGAAACAGCAAAAAGTCGCCTGGTCAATGATCAACCATGCGGCTTTTTAATGTCCGTTAGAGTAAATGGTCATCGCTCCGCTGAACTAATTATCGAATGCATCTTTCATCTTGTCAAAAAAATTACCTTTGCCGTTGCCAACTTTCTCACCGCTAGCTTCAGCATAAGCCTTCAAAGCCACTTTTTGCTGCTTATTAAGGTTCTTAGGCGTCACAATCTTGACCGTTACCTTTTGATCGCCGCTGCCATTGCCACGAAGACGGGGAGCACCTTTACCCTTTAAGCGGAAGACCGAACCAGTTTGTGTGCCAGCTGGAATCTTCAACTTAACGTCACCGTGAACAGTTTGAACCTTAATTTCGTCACCAAGGGCTGCTTGCGTGAAACTGATGTCTTTATCCAAGTAGATATCGGCACCATCACGCTTAAAGACCTTACTTGGCGTCACACGGAACAAAATGAACAGATCGCCGTAAGGACCACCGTTCTCACCTGCTTCACCCTGTCCTTGAAGTCGCATTTGTTGACCGTCATCCACCCCAGCAGGGACGTTAACTTCAACTTCGTGCCGTTCTTCTTCGTGACCTGAACCGCCACAAGTTGGGCACTTTTCCTTAATTTCTTTACCAGTACCATGGCATACCGGGCAAACTTGCTGACTGCGCATCCGACCCAATGGTGTGTTGGTCTCAGTTGTCACGTAGCCAGAGCCACTACAGTTAGAGCAAGTCTCAGGACTAGTCCCGGGCTTTGCACCGCTACCATGACAAGTATGGCATTGTGCTTGCCGGTTATACTTAATCTTCGTCTTCTTACCGAAGATTGCTTCTTCAAACTTCAGCGTCATCTCATACTGCAGATCACGACCTGGTTGTGGTGCGTTGGGGTTACGACGACCGCCACCGGCGCCACCGCCGAAGAACGAATTGAAAATATCTTCGAAGCCGCCGCCACCAAAGCCACCAGCATCGCCGAAACCACCGAAGCCACCAGCTCCGCCAGCACCGCCGCCGAAACCTTGAGGCCCATCAGCTGAACCATATTGATCGTAGTTCGCACGTTTTTGCTCGTCACTTAAAACTTCATAAGCTTCAGTGACTTCCTTGAATTTCTCTTCAGCACCAGGCGCTTTGTTAATATCCGGATGGTACTTCTTTGATAATTGGCGGTAGGCCTTTTTAATTTCAGCTTGGGATGCATCTTTTGAGATTCCAAGCACTTCATAATAATCTTTACCAGCCATGTTAACCTCCTAAAAGTAAGCATTGTGTCCACCGCAATCATCCAATTGCTAGTTTATGACAACACATTTGGCCTATTGAAATGACCGTCTTAAGTCACATATGATCATTTAAACCAATAATCGTTCACTCAAGTAGAATAGCATATTTCCTACAAAACAAAAAGCCAAAGCCCGCGTTTGAGCCTTGACTTCCTGTCTGCTATCTCGTTAATCATTACTTTTTATCGTCATCATTAACTTCTGAGAAGTCACCGTCAAAGGTCTTACCGTCGCCCTTGCCATCATCAGTTTTACCTGATTGGTCGCCACTTGCTTGGGCACCATCAGTGCCGTCAGCAGCACCCTTTTGGTCTTGAGCTTGTTGATAAAGTTTAACTGAAAGGTCTTGGACGATCTTGTTCAAGTCATCCTTCTTAGTCTTCATTTCTTCGACGTTGTTATCATCTTGAGCCTTCTTAAGTGCATCACGTGCATCCTTGGCTTTTTGAATTTCGTCGTCTGAAACTTTGCCCTTAACTTCGTCCAAAGTCTTATCAACCGTGAAGAGTAATTGGTCAACTTCGTTCTTCAAGTCAGCCTCTTCCTTACGCTTCTTGTCGGCTTCTTCGTTTTCTTGAGCTTCCTTCATCATCTTGTCGACTTCTTCGTCTGACAGACCACCGGAACTCTTGATGGTAATCTTTTGTTCCTTACCAGTACCCTTATCCTTGGCTGAAACGTTAACGATACCGTTCCGGTCAATGTCAAAGGTAACTTCGATCTGAGGAACACCACGAGGTGCAGCTGGAATGTCAGTCAGTTGGAAATTACCCAAGGTCTTGTTGTCAGCAGCCATTGGCCGTTCACCTTGCAGCACGTGAATATCAACGGCTGGTTGGTTGTCAGCGGCAGTACTGAAGACTTGTGACTTGCTGGTTGGAATCGTTGTATTACGGTCGATCAACTTAGTGAAGACACCGCCCATGGTTTCAATACCAAGTGAAAGTGGCGTAACATCAAGCAAAACAACGTCCTTAACATCACCAGTTAAGACACCACCTTGAACAGCGGCACCTAAAGCAACGGCTTCGTCAGGGTTGATTGAGTGGTTAGGTTCCTTGCCAGTCCACTTCTTAACAGCTTCTTGAACAGCTGGAATCCGAGTAGAACCACCGTTTAAGATGACAACGTCAAGGTCGTCAGCAGATAACTTAGCGTCCTTCAAGGCGTTTTCAACGGGGATTCGAGTCTTTTCAACTAAGTCAGACGTTAATTCGTTGAACTTAGCACGCGTCAACGTGGTCTCCAAGTGAAGAGGGCCGTTATCGCCAGCAGAGATAAATGGCAGGCTGATTTGAGTTTCAGTCACACCTGACAAATCCATCTTAGCCTTTTCTGAAGCTTCCTTCAGACGTTGCATCGCCATCTTATCCTTAGAAAGATCAATGCCGTTATCAGCTTTGAATTGTTCGATCAACCAGTTCATGACACGCTTATCGAAGTCATCACCACCAAGGTGAGTATCACCATTAGTAGAAAGAACATCGAACACACCGTCACCTAAATCAAGGATGGAAACATCAAAGGTACCACCACCAAGGTCGTAAACCAAGATCTTTTCATCAGCATCCTGCTTATCAAGCCCATAGGCTAATGAAGAAGCGGTTGGTTCGTTGATGATTCGCTTAACTTCCAAGCCAGCAATCTTACCGGCATCCTTAGTGGCCTGACGCTGAGAATCGTTAAAGTAAGCTGGTACAGTGATAACCGCTTGGGTTACCTTGTCGCCAATATAATCTTCAGCAAAGTCTTTGATGTACTGCAAAATGTAAGCAGAGATTTGTTCTGGTGTGTAGTCCTTACCTTCAATGTTAACTTTGTAGCCGGCTTCACCCATGTGACTCTTAATTGAAGAAACCGTGTTGGGGTTAGTGATTGCTTGACGCTTAGCTACGGCACCAACGGATGGTTTGCCATCTTTGAACGCTACAACTGAAGGAGTCGTACGGCCACCTTCTGGATTAGGAATAATTTTAGGTTCTTTACCTTCAAGAACAGCGACTGCTGAGTTTGTAGTCCCTAAGTCAATACCAATAATTTTATTACTTGCCATGAATAATTTACCCTCTTTGTTTTAAGTTTGATTCAAGCGATTGCGTTATTATTGCGCGACCATGACCATTGCTGGACGAAGAACCCGATCCTTCAAACGATAACCTTTTTGCAGAACCTTGGTAACGTGATCTTTTTGATCATCTGACTCTGCTGGAACCGTCTGAACAGCTTGGTGAATATTAGGATCGAACTTCTCACCTTCAGCCTTGATTTCAGTGACACCATTACTGGTTAACGCATCCATCAAGTGCTTTTGAACCATTTCAATTCCCTTTTTAAAGGATTCAGCCTGTTCACCTTCAACTGGCGTACTCAGTGCACGTTCCAGATTATCCAGTGCCGGCAAAATATCATGTGCTAATTGCTGACCATCATACTTGATCAAAGCTGCCTGATCCTTTTTATTGCGATTCTGAATATTTTGAATCTCAGCTTCAGCACGCAAGTATTGATCAGAAGTCTTATCAAGCTGCTTTTGTAAGCTATCGACTTGTGCCAGCGCTTTTGCTAAAGCATCGTCAGTCGCAGGCTTCTTATCCTCTGCCGAAGTAGCTTTGTCTGCTGACTCAGCTGCATCGGTCTTTGGCTGTTGCTCGTTACCCTTTGCATTGTCGGCGGGCTGCTGTGTGTCTTTTTGCTCGTCCGTCTTGTTGTTTGCTGCTTGGTTTTCCTTATCTTCAGCCACTATAACACCCCTTTACTACTGATCAAAATAGCGATAATAATCAATGAGTCGTTGCGCTAGCTCCTGCCGGAAAGCACCGACTAAACCAATCATCCGTGAATATGGCATCCGCGTTGGTCCCAATAAGGCAATCACGCCTTTACCATGATCACCGGCCTCATAGGTTGCCGTAATCAAACTATAATCCTTTAAGATATCATTGGTCATTTCACTGCCAATCTTCACCTGAATGTGATCAGATGGCTGACCTAAAACATCTGCCATATCATCACTGTGATCCATCAAGGTGTACAACGATTTCAATTCATCCACGTCATTATTGTCGGAAAAGCTTAACAAGTTAAGACGACCACCAACGTAAAACCGCTCTTGAGCGGCCTTGGTTAAGACATCGCCAAATACCTTTAAGAAGCCTTCAGGTTGCTGTAAATAGTTGGCAACTTGCATAGGAATGTCAGACTTCAATGCCTCCAGCACCTCGTCTAACGGCTTACCGATCAACTGATCATTGATCAGACGAACAACAGCTTCAAGCTGGTCACCGGTGATCTTCGTGGTAATGTTAAACGTTTGTGATTCAACATCACCGTTATCAGTGACCAAAACGGCCATGACTTGTCGTTTTCCCAACGGTACCAGCCTAAAACCGCTTAGCCGGCTTTGTTTATGCTCCGGCTTAAGTGAAAAAGCGGTATACGACGTCAAATTGGATAAAATTTTTGCCGATGTTTCAATGATCTCGTCAATTTTTAAAAACTGACCTTCGAGTGAAGACTTAATGATATCAATGTCATTGGCTTTGATCGGATCCGGCTGAACCAAATGATCCACGTAATAACGATATCCCTTTACTGAAGGAATTCGACCGGATGAGGAATGGGTCTTCGCAATCAACCCTAGTTCTTCCAAAGCGGCCATTTCGTTACGCACGGTTGCTGAGCTGACATGCATCGGTAGCTGTGCTGCTAGCGCCTTAGAACCCACAGGAACGCCACTGCTCGTATAATCGCGAACAATCGCTTTTAAAATCATATTCTGTCTGTCCGTTAACGTGATCATCACCTCTTTTTAGCACTCAGGTTACCCAAGTGCTAAGACACATATATAATGTATCAAACGCTGTTTTTTAAGTCAAGCATTCAGCTAACATTTTTAGCAATTAATTCATTCGAGTGCTAATTTGGTGATGGGATGTGCCTTAAAATAGCTTTTGGTGTCTTCCGCATCCTGATTTAGTTGGTGAACTAACCCTTCAACGGAATCAAATTTAACTTCACCACGCAAACGATAGTCCCATTCTACGGTCACGATTTCACCATAAATGGCTTCATGAAAATCGAGTAAGTATGCTTCAACCGTCACCGGACGACCCTCACCAAAAGTGACGTTGCGACCGATAGACGTCATAGCAGGATGCCACTGACCGTTAACTTTGACACGAGTGACGTAAACCCCGATACCCGGCAGCCAGTATTTGGCATCATGACTGACATTAGCGGTCGGAAAGCCCAGGGTTCTTCCCCGCGCTTCACCGTGCATCACTGTGCCAACGGTTTGATAGCGATAACCTAACAGACTATTCACCGTTTTGATATCTCCCTGATCCAGGTTGTGACGAATTCGTGAGGAACCAATTTTTTGTGCTTGAAGTTCCTTTTCACCCACCGTGACGATTTCAAAACGACCCTTCGCATACTCTGGCAGTCGTGCCATGGTTGCAATTTCTTTCGGTCCATAGGTATGGTCATAACCCGCCACCACGACCTGGGCATGAAAGGCAATCAGATAATGGTCCACAAATTCCTGCGGTGTTTGAGCGGCATACTGGCTGGCAAAGTTAATCTGATAAACAATGTCGACACCGAGTTGCTCAAATAACGCCATCTTTCGATCATCAACGGTCAAATAGCGATTTCGTTCTGGACTTAATTTTTGATAAACCAATGCTGGATGGTGATCATAAGTCAAAACGGCTAATGCCACCCCCCGTTCATCTGCAATGCTGCGAGCACGATTGATCACCGCCTGATGACCAAGATGAACACCATCAAAGAAGCCCATTGCCAAAACAACCGGCTCGTCAACGACGTCAGCGGCTGCTAATGGATGATGAATTTTAATTACTCGCATATTATTGTCCCAACTTTCTACTTAGTACTAAACATTTTTAACGGCTTATAACGGTTGTTAACCCGCTGATACAGACACTTGATCTGTCCTTGATACTTCAGTGATATCACTGGTGCATCAGAGTCGACCTCATCTGGTAAAAGCCAGACGCCATTTTTGACAACGGCCCACGTTTCATCAGTAATTTCAACCGTCGGATACTGCGTCAGCACCCGATCAATCGGGTAGAGAAAATCAACTGCATCGTCAGCGACTTGCTGTCTGAGATCTGCCAACGATACCGTTTCACTAATGGTAAAGCCACCACTTTCAACTCGTGTTAGCGAAGACATCACAGCTGGTAATCCCAGTTCAGTACCAATTTGGACAGCTAAAGTCCGCACGTAAGTCCCCTTGGAGCAGGTCACTTCAAAATCAAAACGCTGGGTGCCTGTTGCAGCATCGAACTGGCTATCACTAGTCCGCTTGAATGACTTAATCGTCACGGTTCTTACGGGGCGTTCGACACTTTGACCAGCACGGGCATATTCATACAGCTTTCGTCCATTCACTTTTACAGCTGAATACATGGGTGGCACCTGAGAGAGCTCTCCCACCATCCCCGCCATAATGGCATCGATTTTTTCATCAGAGACCGGGTCAGTCATGGTCACCCGCTTGACCTCAGCGCCATCCAAATCTTCTGTTTCGGTAGCAAGCCCCAACGTTACGCTACCCTGGTAAACCTTTTTATGCGTCATTAAATAATCGACAACTTTTGTCGCGCTACCCACACAAATCGGTAAGACGCCATCTACATTGGGATCCAGCGTACCAGAATGACCAACTTTTTTCATGTGAAGAATTTGACGTACGTGATTCACACAGTCATGACTTGTCATGCCGCGCTCTTTATATAGTGGAATAATGCCATCCATTATAACCGCTCCGTTTCCTATAAACTGTCTAACTTTGTTATTATATCACGTGAAGTGACGATACCGACACGAAAAAAGCCGTCCGCAGAGTTTCCACGGACGACTTTTTAATTACAGATTGGAATCTTCTCGATGTAACTTGTTGAGTAACTGATCGATATGACTCCCATATTGGACGGATTCATCTCGCTCGAATGTGAGTTCCGGTACCTTGAAAATATTCAAGCGGGAACTTAATTCGCTACGAATCAGGCCGGTCGCTTTGGTTAATCCTTGAGCCGCCTTTTCACCATCAGAAGCTTTTTCAGACAAAATACTGTAGTAAATTGTTGCTTGCTGATAATCGCCGGTGACGACAACACCTGTAACGGTAATGTCTTGTACTCGTGGATCGCGAACCCGTTTCAGTAAGATATCATTGACTTCTCGCTGAATTTCTTGTTCAAGCCGTCCTACACGATAATGTGCCATTTATCTAACACCTCGTTAGCTCTCTATTCTATTGGAACTTCCTTCATGACATAAGCTTCGATAACATCGCCGACTTTAATGTCGTTGTAGTTTTCGATGGTCAATCCTAATTCATGACCCTGCTTAACATCGTTAACGTCATCCTTAAAGCGCTTCAAACTGCCTAGCTTACCTTCGTAAACAACCACTGAGTCACGGATCAAGCGAACATCGCTGGTACTTGAAATATGACCATCAGTCACCATTCCACCGGCAATCGTCCCAACTTTAGAAGCCTTGAAGATATCTCTGACTTCAACTTCACCAATGACTTCTTCTTTATAAGTTGGTTCAAGTTTACCCTTCATAGCGTGTTCGATTTCATCGATAGCGTTATAGATAACTCGGTGCAAACGAATATCCACGTTGTCTTGGTCAGCTTGTGACTTAGCTTGCGGTGTTGGTCGAACGTTGAAGCCAATGATGATGGCGCTACTTGCTTCAGCCAGCGTCACATCACTTTCATTGATCGCACCAACGGCGGTATGAATGATGTTCACACGAACACCCTCAACTTCAATCTTCTTCAGACTGTTAGCCAGTGCTTCTACGGAACCTTGAACGTCAGCTTTAATAATGACATCGACTTCCTTCATTTCCCCTTCTTTCATGGTATCGAAGAGGTTATCAAGGGTCACCGTGTTCTTAGAGCGACGTTCTTCCATCAACGCGTTCTTAGCCCGTTCCTCACCAGCTGCACGAGCGGTCTTTTCGTCATCGAAGACAACGAAGCGATCACCGGCTTCTGGCACGTCACTTAAACCAGTAATTTCAACTGGTGTCGATGGCAAGGCTTTCTTGATTTCCTTACCGCGTTCGTTTTCCATTGTCCGAACCCGACCGAAAGTATTACCAACCACGATTGGGTCACCAGTATGCATGGTCCCTTGTTGAATCAGCAAGGTTGCAACAGAACCTTTACCTTGATCCAACTTAGCTTCAATAACTGATCCAGCAGCGTTTTGTTGTGGATTAGCCTTTAATTCCATCACTTCAGATTGTAACAGGATCATGTCCAGCAGTTCATCAATGTTCTTGCCGAACTTAGCTGAAATCTGAACGAAGATCGTGTCGCCACCCCAGTCTTCAGGAATCAAACCGTATTCGGTCAATTGTTCCATGACGTGGTTAGGGTTAGCACCTGGCTTGTCAATCTTGTTAACCGCCACAATAATTGGCGTCTTAGCAGCCTGGGCATGGTGAATTGCTTCAATGGTTTGAGGCATCACACCATCATCGGCAGCAACCACCAAAACAGTGATGTCGGTGATATCAGCACCACGCGCCCGCATTTCGGTGAAGGCCGCGTGTCCTGGAGTATCCAAGAAGGTAATGGTCTTGCCTTGATGCTTCAATTGATAAGCACCAATGGCTTGCGTGATCCCACCAGCTTCGCCAGCTGTAATATGAGAATGACGTAAATGATCCAGCAAAGTGGTCTTACCATGGTCAACGTGCCCCATGATCGTCACAACTGGTGGCCGAGTTTCAAGGTGGTCCGTGTTATTGGATTCTTCTTCAAAGGTTTTATCAATATCAGCAACATCGACTTGAACCTTTTCTTCAGCGCCAATGCCATAATCAGCCGCTAAAATCTCAATGGTATCCTTATCCAATGATTGGTTTTGGTTAGCCATTACGCCAAGCATGAATAACTTCTTGACGATTTCAGATGGTTCACGGTGAAGAATCTTACCCAGATCCTGCGCGTTCATCCCAACTTGATAGACCAAAGTTTCTGGTAACGCCTTGTTCTTACGTTCAGGCGCACCCTTTTGGTGATTGGTTTCTTTGATTCGTTGGTTCTTCTTGCTGTACTTCTTAGTAAAGTTGTTGCGGCGACGATTGTTATTCCGGTTATTACGACCGTTCCGGCTGTTACTGTTGTTGCTATTACTACGGCCGTTACCACTGTTCAAACTGCCGCCAAAGCGACCTGACCCACCATGATTGGCATTGTTGCTGCCATTACTTTGTGAGTGGTTGCTGCTTTGACTGCGGTTGTTATTGCTCGACTGTGGACGGTTGTTGTTACTTGATTGTGGCCGATTATTCGACTGTCCATGATTAGTGGTCGATTGGCTACGGTTATTCGACTGACTGCGGTTAGTCGATTGATTATGGTTCGTTGACTGACTGCGATTACTTGTCGAACGATTTTGGCCGTTTGAATGGCTACCGTTGTTCGACTGGCTACGAGTATGCGAACTTTGATTGTTTGATTGTCCGTTACTATGACCATTTTGGCTACTGCTCGTACTTTGATGGTTTTGAGCAGGTTTTGCAGACTGAGCTGGCTTAGCCTGACTCGATTGACTCTTATTGGTGGTCTTACCTTTGTTTGAGAAGGTTTCTCGCAATTGTCGTTCCTCGTTGCTTCCTAATGTTGACATATGATTTTTAACGTCGAAGCCCTTTTCTTGAGCCTTGTCAAGAATGGCTTTACTTGATACGTTGAGTTCTTTAGCTAATTCGTAAATTCGCTTTTTGCCCATATCTTCACTCTCCTTTGGTATTAACTAGTTCACTTAGCTTCCTAGCAAATCCAGGATCTTTAACGCCGTAAGCTGACCGGTTCATGCCTGTCGCTTGGCTCAGTTGTTCCTTTGTAAACGCGGTAATTAAGTCAACGTGGTAAAACGCGGCTTTATCACTTAACTTTTTCATGCTACTGGGACCAGCGTCACTGGCTAAAATCACCACTGAAATACTCTGGTTCCGAATCGCTTTCAAAACAAATCCTTCGCCGGTCACTAACTGATTAGCCCGACGAACGAGTCCTAAAAGCTGTAAAAATGGGCTAGGCTTTTCCATTTTCAAATAATTCACGACGAGCTTGTTGATGGTCCACGTAAGCCACCAAGTCATCGTAAAATTGCGCATCGACCTTTGTTTCAAAAACCTTATCAAAGGTACGTTCTTTTTGAGCCCGTTTAGCAATCTCAACGTTTAGTGAAATATAAGCCCCACGGCCTGATTTCTTCCCCGTTGGATCAACCGACACGTTGTTATCCTTGTCGCGAACGATGCGGACCAAGTCTTTTTTCGGCGCCATTTCACCGGTCACAATGTCTTTTCTCATTGGTACCTTACGTTTCTTCATGTACGCTTACCTCCTAGTCTTCAGTACCGTCATCTTCAGCAGTTTCTGGGGCCTCATCCGGCTCTGAATCTGTGGCTGAATCAACTACATCATCCGTAGTTTGATCAACCGGTTCTTCAGCTGCTTCATCACTTGGCGCTTCAGCCTGTGACGCATCACTGTCATCACTATCAGTCTTGCCAAAAATGGATTCAGCTTCGGTCTCAGACTTGATATCGATCTTATAACCCGTCAATTTGGCTGCTAACCGGGCGTTTTGTCCCCGCTTACCAATGGCCAATGATAATTGATAATCTGGCACGATAACGGTACATGCCCGTTCGTTGTTTTCGTCAAAAATGACGTCGATCACTTCGGCTGGATTCAAAGCGTTAGCAATGAACTTAGCTTCGTCATCGGTCCATTCAACGATATCCATGTTTTCGCCATCAAGCTCTGACACGATGGCTTGAACCCGCTGACCACGAGGGCCAACAGAAGTCCCAACTGGATCAACATCAGGATTATTTGAACGAACGGCTACTTTAGCACGGTCACCCGCTTCACGAGCGATTGACATGATTTCAACAGTTCCATCGTAGATTTCCGGAATTTCTTCTTCAAATAACCGCTTAAGCAAGCCCGAATCAGTCCGGCTAACAAACACCTGAGGACCCTTAGCGGCGTTTTCAACTCTGGTAACGTACACTTTGATGCGATCGTGCATCCGGTAAGTTTCGTTAGGCATCTGATCCTGACGACTCATAACGGCTTCCACGTTTCCTAGGTTAACATAAACAAACCGGTTATCCTGGCGTTCAACCTCACCAGTGATAATCTCGTTTTCGTACTGGCTGTATTGGTCGAAAATTAATGACCGTTCAGCTTCACGAACCCGCTGCATGATAACCTGCTTAGCCGTTTGCGCTGCAATTCGACCGAAGTTTTTAGGAGTCACTTCAAATTTAATATCGTCGCCTAATTCATAGCCACGACTCACCTGTAAGGCATCGTCTAAGCTAACTTCCAAACGGGAATCATAAACTTGATCAACGACTTTCTTAACTGCATAAACGTGAACGTCACCCTTTTTCTGGTCAAAATCCACTTCAACGTTTTGTGCTTGGCCGTAGTTCCGCTTATAAGCAGAAGTCAATGCAGCTTCAAGCGCATCGATCACAATTTCTTTTTTGATACCCTTCTCTTTTTCCAGTGTGTCAAGGGCACCTACTAATTCTTTACTCATTACGTATAGTCTCCTTTAGCTGTTAAAACTTAATTGCTAATCGTGCTTTGGCAACGTTTTTTCTTGGAATGACCAAATCTTTCATGCGACCCTTTAGATTAACCTTCAAGCCTAATTCATCATCATTAACAGAGGTCAGTGTTCCTTCGTATGCTTTTTCGCCATTCACTTTTTGATAGAACGAAAGGTGAACGTAGTGACCAACCGCCCGTTCATAGTCAGCTTCTTTTTTCAGCGGCCGTTCTGCACCCGGTGAGGATACCTCCAAGAAATACGCTTGGGGAATTGGATCGGGATCGATATTATCCAGTTTTTCGCTTAACTCATCACTTACTAATGCGCATTCATCAATCGTAATGCCACCAGGTTTGTCGATGTAAAGCCGTAAATACCAACTTTTACCCTCGCGAACAAACTCAACGTCCACCAGTTCAAAATGATGGGCATCCACAATTGGCTTCGCTAGAGCCGAAACAATGTCTACGACGTTATCCAATCTTTTACCTCCAATACCATTTTTCCAATAAAAAGAGCGAGCATCGCTGCTCACTCCTTTCCGAAATATCTACAACACATATAATATCACAAAGCTACATTAATAGCAAACTTGAAAGCGCGCTGCTATGCCGACTCAGCGTCATTTGGTTACATCATATCAAATAGACTCAACTGATTTTCGTCTGGCAGTCCATCAAGAACACCATTATCCGTCATGAATTCAATCAACGTTTTAGAAACTTTACCACGTTTAGCCAAGTCTTCCTTTGACAGGAACGGCTTATCTTCACGAGCGGCAACGATTTGCTTCGCCACGTTCAGGCCTAAACCGGGAGCGGCATCAAACGGTGCGATTAGGGTATCACCGTCGATCAACCATTCACTGGCGGCCGACTTGTCGATATCGATCATCTTAAATTTAAAGCCACGTTCCAGCATTTCATTGGCTAATTCTAAGACGGTCAATAAGTTCTTATCCTTCGCAGAAGCATCCATTCCCTCATCGTTAATTTCCTTCATTTTGGCCTTCACAGAATCCTTGCCGCGAGACATGGCAACAACATCGAAGTCGTCTGCCCGCACTGAGAAGTAAGCGGAATAGTAAACCATCGGGAAGTACACTTTGAAGTACGCCACCCGCAAGGCCATCAAATCATAAGCTGCCGCATGGGCACGGGGGAACATATACTTGATTTTCAAGCAAGAGTCAATGTACCAGTCTGGAACATCTGCCTCTTTCATTTTGTCTTGCCATTCATCAGGAATCCCACGGCCTTTACGAACGTGTTCCATAATTTGAAAGGCAATTTCAGAATCCATTCCCCAGTTGATCAAGTCGGTCATGATGTTATCACGACAACCAATCACATTAGAAATGGTTGCCGTACCGTTTTTAATTAATTCCTCAGCGTTGCCCAACCACACGTCTGTTCCGTGAGACAAACCAGAAATTTGTAGCAGCTCTGAGTAGTTTTTAGGGTGGGTTTCTTCCAGCATTCCCCGGACGAACCGGGTCCCAAATTCTGGCACACCCAGCGTCCCAGTTTTGGACTGGATTTGTTCAGGCGTCACGTGTAGGGATTCGGTCCCCGAAAACAGCGCCATGACACCAGGATCATCCATCGGAATAGTCTTAGGATCGATTCCGCTTAAATCTTGCAGCGTCCGGATCATGGTTGGGTCATCATGCCCCAAAATATCGATTTTTAAAATGTTGTCATGGATCGAGTGGAAATCAAAGTGGGTGGTCTGCCAAGCTGCGTTTTGATCATCAGCTGGATATTGAATCGGTGTGAAATCGTAAATATCCATATAATCCGGCACAACGATGATTCCAGCCGGATGTTGTCCAGTAGTCCGTTTAACCCCAGTAGCACCCTTTGCCAGCCGATCAATTTCAGCGTTGCGGAAATGTTCTTCCTTATCACGCTCATAGGCCTTTACGTAACCGTAAGCCGTCTTGTCAGCCACAGTACCAATCGTCCCCGCCCGGTATACGTTCTTCTCACCAAACAAAACCTTGGTGTAGTTATGGGCAATCGGTTGATAGTCACCCGAGAAGTTCAAATCAATATCAGGAACTTTATTCCCAGTAAACCCTAAGAAAGTTTCGAAGGGAATGTTGTGGCCGTCGCCAATCATCAAAGTGCCACATTTCGGGCAGTTCTTTTCCGGTAAATCAAACCCAGAACTGTATTCACCCTTGGTGTAAAACTTCGAATACTGACAGTTGGGACAACGATAATGCGGTGGTAACGGATTAACTTCAGTAATCCCCGTCATGGTGGCCACCAAACTAGAACCAACGGAACCACGGGAACCAACTAAATAACCGTCCTTGTTACTCTTAGCTACCAGCCGTTGAGCAATCAGATAGATCACCGAGAAGCCGTTACCAATGATACTTTTCAGCTCACGATCAAGCCGGTGCTGAACTAATTCTGGCAACGGATCACCATACCACTCATGGGCCGTGTTCATGGTCCGTTCACGGATTTCGTCTTCGGCGCCTTCCATCCGTGGTGTGTACAGTTTGTCTTTCAGCGGATGAACATCATCAATTTCGTCCGCAATGGCATTGGTGTTAGTTACCACAATTTCTTTAGCCTTGTCTTCACCCAAAAAGCTGTAATCATCCAGCAGCTCATCCGTCGACCGGAAATGAACATCCGGTAATTCTTGCCGGTTTAGCGGATTGGCACCACCTTGCGAATTAATCAGAATTTTTCGGTAAATGGCATCTTCTGGATTCAAGTAGTGGGCATCACCAGTAACCACAACGGGTTTATCTAATTCTTCACCCAGTTTGACCATGTTTGCCAAAATTTCTTCCAGGTTCTTTCGGTTTTGAATCAAGCCAGAATCAATCAACGGTTTATACGCCGCCAATGGCTGAACTTCCAAATAATCGTAAAACTTGGCTTTATTTCGTGCTTCGGCATACCCCTTTTGCATCATCGCAGTGAACACTTCACCGGAGTCACATGCGGAACCAATCAGTAAACCGTCTCGTAAAGCCTCAATTTGACTTCTTGGCATCCGCGGTACCCGATAAAAATAATCTACGTTAGACTTGGAAACTAATTTAAACAAATTCTTCAGTCCATCTTGAGTTTTCGCCAAAATGATGGCGTGTGACGGCCGGGCATGCTTATACGCATCATTTTCACTCATATGATCATTTAACTGGTCATGATACTGAATATTATAGCGGTCTTCAGCATCCTTCAAAAAGAGATAATTCAAATGTCCAGTTGACTCCGCATCGTAAATCGCCCGGTGATGGTGTTCCAACGAAACGTGGAACTTTTTGGCAAGCGTGTTTAACCGGTAACCCTTTAATGTGGGATACAAGAATCTTGCTAAGGTTAATGTATCAATGATTGGATTCGTCACTTCCGGCATGTTGTAACGCTGATAACCGGCGTTCATAAATCCAATATCGAAAGTCACGTTATGGCCGACGATAATCGCGTCGCCGTAAAAGGCTCTAAATAATTCAAAAACTTCTTTTTCTGACTTGGAACCATGGACCATATCGTCCGTGATGCTGGTCAGATTAGTCGTTTGGTCTGACAAATGAAAACCCGGATCAATAAACTCTTCAAACTGATCGATGACTTCTTTGCCCTGCATCTTAACCGCAGACAGTTCAATCACTCGATCATAGATTGCAGATAGTCCAGTAGTTTCAACGTCAAAAATGACATACGTCGCGCCTTCAAGAGCACGGTGCTCACTGTTATAACCAATCGGTACACCATCATCAACCAGGTTGGCCTCCACACCGTAAATCATCTTAATATCGTTGGCGGAAGCGGAACGGTAAGCCTCAGGAAAGCCTTGAACCCCTGCATGATCAGTAATAGCAATGGCTTTGTGACCCCATTTTTTGGCTTGTTTAACATAGTCTGAGATTGAGTTAGTGGCGTCCATGGTACTCATGTTGGTGTGCAGGTGTAATTCCACTCGCTTCTCACCTTCAGGCGCCTTATCTTGCCGGCTAGGAACCGTCACTTGGTTGATATCATAGGCATTCAGCACTAAATCACGCATAAAGTTATCTTCTTGAACGCTACCGCGAACCCTGATCCAGTCACCTTCGTTCAAGCCTTCAAACTGGGCTTCGTCACTTTCGTCACGGGAGAACTTCTTGACCGCGATTGAAGAACTGTAATCGGTGATTTCAAGAATCATTAACTTACGTCCCGAACGCAAGTCACGAATCTCCTTGTTAAAGACGTAGCCTTGAACGATCACTGACTTTTCTTCGTCTTCAATCGATGCTAACTGAATGGGTTCTTCATCCATCTTGATTTTCCGACCAATCACAGCCGGCCCGCTAGCAGCAGCCACACCCTGTTTTTCGCGCTTTTGATTGGCCACTTTAATAGCGGCAACCGCTTTTTGAGCCAGTTCAGCATCTGATTGGGCTTTCTTCTGCTTAAATTCTTGAATTTTAGCCTGCGAAGCCGATTCATCAATCATGGTATGGATAGCAAATTTAGGAAAGCCAACTGCTTGGTAGCTATCCTCAATTGGACCTAAAGCTTGATCAACCAGGAAGTTCTTTACGACTTCGTTTTCAGCCATGAAGATCACCCGGTCATCCTCAACCTTTGGTACTTGGTCGCGACAAAGTTCCTGGATTAACGGTGACGTTACGCCACTGTGCTGAACGACCCAATTCCAATAGTCGCCGATCAGCCGATTATCCAGCCCCGTTTGATCGGTATGAATCTCAAAATCAACTTTGGCAATGGACTGAAACGCTTTTTCCAGCTGGCCCTGAAACGTGGTGAATGTTTCAAAAGGTAAAATCGCTGGTAGTTTAAAGTTAAAGTGCCACCGCTTGGATTTTTCATGTACGGTGAGTTTCTCCAGTGCTGCCCCTTTAAAGAATGGCTGGCCTGCCAAATCTGATAATTGCAGTTGCTGTAATAGTTTTTGAAATAACGCCTGATGATCTAAGGCCACACCAAACTGCCCCCTTCATTTTTTGCTTAGTGCCACTATTTTAACGTAAAACGGGCTCGAGACAAAACAAAAGTTGTTTTGTTTTCTCGAGCCCATCCCACACTAGTTATTAATCGTTGTTAGATTCTGAATCTGCTGTTTCAGTTTCTTTTAACAGAATTGCGACCGTATTGCCGACTTCATCAGCTTTGACTTCAACTGTTTCACCGGTTTTACGAATCTTGATCTCCACAATTCCTTCACTGGCCTTTTTACCAACGGTGATTCGAATTGGTAACCCAATTAAATCTGAATCGGCAAATTTAACACCAGCACGTTCTTTACGGTCGTCGATCAGCACCCGATAACCCGCTTCGGTCAAACTATCCGTTAACTGATTAGCCAGTTCAACTTGATCGTCATTCTTGACGTTAACTGGAATCACGTGCAGGTCGTATGGCGCGATGGCGCGTGGCCATACCAACCCATGTTCGTCAGACTGCTGCTCACTGATTGCTGATAGCAAACGGCTAACACCAATCCCATAAGAACCCATAATAACGGGTACTGAACGGCCATTTTCATCCAGCACTTTGGCGTCAAGAGATTCTGAATATCGAGTACCTAACTTAAAGATATGCCCGATTTCAATACCACGAGTAAACTTCAGCTTACCAGCGCCATCAGGTGAGATGTCGCCTTCTTTAACAGTGCGGATATCAGTAAATTCATCCACGCGGAAATCACGATCAACGTTGGCGTTAACATAGTGATAGCCATTTTCATCAGCACCCACCACAGCATTGACCATGTCTTGAACATAACGGTCAGCCACAATGGTCACGTCTTCACCGACACCCACTGGACCTAAGGCGCCAAACGAAGCACCAAGGTACTTTTCAGCATCATCATTGGTGGCTGGTGCTAAGAAATCAGCGTGCAAGAAGTTTTTCAGCTTGGTTTCGTTTAATTCGTCATCGCCGCGAAGTAATGCCATTACAGGCTTTTCATCAGCAATATACAGCATGCTCTTAATTAAGTCATCCGCATTAAGATCCAGTTTAGCTGCCACGTCATCAATGGTTTTAGCATCGCCCGTAGCAACCTTCTCCAGGTCCTTTTGAGCAGCGTGTGACTTTTTAGGTGTATATAAATTGGTTGCCATTTCAATGTTAGCGGCGTAGTCCGACTCATCAACGTAGACGATGGTATCTTCACCGATTGGTGCGATGGCAGAGAATTCCTTAGAATCTTTACCACCCATGGCGCCAGCATCCCCGATAATGGTTCGATACTTCAAACCGATTCGATCGAAGACACGCTTGTAGGCACCCTCCATTTGGCGGTAAACCTTGTCTAAATCGTCGTAGTTAGTAGAAAATGAATAGGCATCCTTCATAATGAATTCCCGGCCACGTAACAAACCGTAGCGTGGACGCTCTTCATCACGATACTTGGCTTGAATTTGGTACAAAGTCAGTGGTAATCGTTTATATGATTTGATGCTATCACGAATGAGAGTCGTGAAGGTTTCTTCATGCGTTGGTCCAAGGATAAAGTCCGTGTCATGACGATTCTTGAACTTAAATAACGTTGGCCCGTATGTATCGTAACGGCCAGAATCCTTCCAAAGTTGTGCAGGCAAGACAGTTGGAACAACCATTTCAACTGCATCGATTTTTTCCATTTCTTCGCGAATAATTGTTTCAATATTCGTCAGCACTTGGAATGCCAAAGGTAAATAAGCGTACATTCCTGCAGTTACCTGGCGAATGTAACCCGCTCTAAGCATCATTTGATGACTTAGCGCTTCAGCATCACTAGGCACCTCTTTCAGTGTTGGAATCAGTAACTTTGACTGTTTCATACTCAATTAAACCCCTTTTTTACCCATTTAATTTAACTTATCTGATAAAGTAGCGTTCGATATCGTTCCACGTTACCAGTAACATTAAAACAACTAAGAACACTACCCCAACAAGGGTAATTGCTGTTTCAACGTTTTCTGACAGCGGTTTGCGCCGAATGCCTTCAATCACATTAAGTAATATTTTACCACCATCAAGTGCTGGAATTGGCAATAAATTCACAATTCCCAAGTTCAATGATAAGAAGGCCAGAAAACTGAGGACTCCGAGAACTCCCTCTGAAGCCGCAGTTGACGTAGTGGCGAAAATTGCCACTGGTCCACCTAAATCATTCAGGCTAAAGTGACCGGAAACCATTGACCAGATTGCAGCTAACAGGCGTACCGTCATTTGCCAAGTCTGGGTAAAGCCCGACACCAGCATGGCCTCCAGATCATGATTATGATACTGGGTAATTCCAATAACCCCAATGGTTTTATTATTCGCCTTATTAGCGGCCGGCACCATCTTGATGGTTTTAGTCTGATTGCCACTCTTAACCTTAAACGTCGTCTGTTTATGTGCGCGATCTTGAATCTGAGCAGCGATTTGATTCCAATCGTTGACTTTTTTACCGTTCACTTCCGTAATATAATCGCCATTTTTGATCCCGGCTGAACGAGCAACCGTGACGTCGGAAGTGGTAGGACTCACCCGGTTACTGTTATTAGTGACACCACCGGCCACAAAGGTCAGAATCGTATAAACGATAATGGCCAAAATAAAGTTATTCATTGGCCCAGCAAAGTTAGTCATCAACCGATGGCCTAAACTAGCAGACTGGAACTGAACATCTTTCGGTGCAATTCTCACTTCAGTGCCATCACTTTCAATGATGGTGGCATCATGGGCAACGTAGTAACGTTTAACCGCACTCTCATCACCGTTTTCATAGCCTTCGATCCAAAGCTCATCTTCCAGATCAGTGGCGGTCACCGCCATGGGAATTCCGTTAAATAAGGTTGATTTTTTACTGGTATTGATTCGGGTCACCCGATCATTATCACCCACATACAGGCTCACAGGTGTCCCGGGTTTTAATTCGTCTTCATCATCTTCAGCTCCTGCCATCCGAACGTAACCGCCAACTGGCAATAGCCGAATCGTGTAAGTTGTATCGGTGGTACGATAATTAAACAGTTTGGGACCCATTCCGATTGAAAATTCACGCACGAGGATTCCCGCCCGTTTGGCGAAGAAAAAGTGACCAAATTCGTGAATAAAAACAATCAGGCCAAATACGATGATGAAAGTAATAATGGTCGTAATCACAGACGTCGATCCTTTCGTAATAGACTAGTTGCAGCTGGTTTAAATAAAGCCTAACAGATGTAAAGCTGGTAACACCAGCAAAAGACTATCAAAACGGTCTAAGATACCACCGTGTCCAGGTAGAATCCGGCCAGAATCTTTCACACCATAGTAACGTTTTAGTGCTGATTCGACTAAATCACCAATTTGTCCAATAACTGATAATACAACGGTCAACAATACGGTCACTAGCCAACTATAATCGCCTTGTGGATAGAAATAAACGTAAACTGCAACTACAATCGTGGCAACTAACGTCCCGCCGATTGACCCTTCCCAGGTTTTGTTGGGACTGATGTGCGGTGCCAGTTTGTGACGACCTAATTTTCGACCAATCATATACGCGCCGCTATCCGTGATCCAAACCGTAAACAAGGCGAAGAAAATCGTCGTTAAACTGGCTACATCCGCCACAATAAAGTAGTGAAAACCAACCCCAATATAGATGGCACCGGTAGTCAGCACCGCAGCATCATCGAAAGAAAAACGATTTTTCGAAAAAACAGTGTACATTAAAAGTAACACGACAACGCAGTAAACGACAAATCTTAGGTCTAACTTACCTGGCAAAAGGTTGTGCCAAAAGTCCGGTAAAACAATCAATAACACAGTAATACCAGATAAGACTGCTTCCCAGGAAACAACTAATTTTTTCCGCATCACCAATATTTCAGATAGTGCAATCAAGCCAAGAACGGAAGCCGCAACATCGACCCAAACGCCCCCGGCGATAATAATCGGAATGAAGATAATTAAAGCAATTACCGCTGTAATAACCCTTTGTCTCATTTATAAACTCCTTTTCAACTCACCTATTTCGTTAATCCGCCAAAGCGACGTTTACGATGCTGATACTCATAAACTGCTTGAGTCAATAATTCGGCTGTGAATTCAGGCCAGTGCGGTGCCATAAAGACAAACTCCGAATACGCGATCTGCCACAGTAAAAAGTTAGAAATCCGTTCTTCGCCAGAGGTTCTGATAACCACATCCGGATCCTGATACTGACCCAACGACGCTGTCATCAAATGTTCACTGATCATTTCTGGTGAAATATCTTCCGGCTTCAGCTGTCCTTGTTGAACCGATTGCGCAATTTCTTGCACGGCAGTTGTAATCTCAGCACGACTGCCATAATTCAAAGCAAAGTTTAATACCATGCCATCACAATCTTTAGTGTCTTCGATAGCATCAGCAACAGCCTTTTGCGTCTTCTGAGGCAATTGGTCCGTGTACCCCATAACGTTGACCCGCACGTTGTTACTAATCAATTCTGGCACAAACGTATCAAAAAAGTCCACGGGTAATTTCATGAGATAATTCACTTCGTCAGTAGGCCGTTTCCAATTTTCGGTTGAAAAGGCGTAAAGCGTCAGCACTTTAATCCCCAGATCACTAGCAGCTTTAGTGATGGTCTTCACCGTATTCATCCCCTGCTTATGCCCAGCAATCCGCGGCAGATGACGTTTTTGCGCCCATCGGCCATTACCATCCATAATAATGGCAACATGTGCGGGAATATTATTAGGATCCAGTTCTATTTTTTCAGGCATCTCTGACTGATTATTATTATTGAGCCAAGAAAACAAAGTGGCACCTCCAAATTAGCTTTCAAACTATAATCATACCAAAAAACAGAGTTGTCGACTATCCCAACTCTGTTTAAAGCGATTATTTAACAGAATCTAAATAAGCTACTGAAGTAAACGCCATTCACCACGATTAGCATCAGATAACGTATTAAAATACTGAAGTAAATTGTTGGCATCATCTGGGCTTACTTCACCAAGCATGTTCAGTCCTTCACCCGTTGGAATGGGTTCACTCAAATCGGTGATCTCAGATTCGTTTTCAATGGTTGCCTTTGAGAACGCAACGATCCAATCTTCTTCAATCAACTGAGTGATTACAAAGAACAAATTAAAATCATCGTTTACGAAGGCTGGTTGTGCATAAACACCTTCGTCAATTTGAGTTAACTCATTACCGTTATAATTGAGTACCGCTAAGTTTTCATCGGTAACTGCATTGTTCAGTTTGAAAACCATTTTGGCAAATTGTGGTGTGCCAGGCGTGATCTCAACTGTTTCATCGTCATTTGCCATGTTTAATTTCCTTTCGTTTAAGCAAGTCTAGCCAGAAATAATTTCTTGTTCTTTGTCTTCCGTCAACTTGTCAATTTGCTTAACAGCTTCGTCGGTCACTTTTTGAACTTGTTTTTCAAGATCATGAACATCATCATCAGTGAAATCGCCGTTCTTATGTCCCTTTTTCAAAGCGTCCATTGCTTCACGACGAACATTACGAACAGCAACTTTGCCCTGTTCAGCAACTGCCTTAACCTGTTTAGCCAATTCCTTACGACGTTCTTCAGTTAGTTGTGGAACGACTAACCGTAGTGCCGAGCCATCATTAGCTGGCGTAATACCAAGGTCTGACTCCAAAATGCCCTTTTCAACATCTTCAAGTGAAGACTTGTCAAAGGGTGTTACTAAGATCACCCGTGGTTCTGGAACGGTGATTGCTGCCACCTGATTGATAGGTGTCTCAACACCGTAGTACTGGACGGTTACACGGCTTAACAGACTTGCGTTAGCCCGACCGGCACGGATGGTACCAAATTCTCGGCTTAAGACATCTTCAGCCTTTTTCATCTTATCTCTTGCTTCATCAATAATTGGGTTTGCCAATATTATTTCCCCCTTACCGTTGTCCCGATGTTTTCACCAAGAACAACCTTCTTAATGTTTCCTGGATGATTCAAGTTAAACACGACCAATGGAATATCGTTATCCATTGACAACGTGCTAGCAGTTGAATCCATCACGTGAAGACCCTTATTAATAATATCCATGTGGGTCAAATGATCAAATTTAACGGCGCTCTGATCAACGTTAGGGTCAGCGGAGTACACACCGTCCACACCGTTTTTGGCCATTAAGATGGCGTCAGCGTTGATTTCAGCTGCTCTCAAAGCAGCGGTCGTATCGGTTGAAAAGTATGGACTGCCAGTTCCACCGGCAAAAATAACAACGCGATCTTTCTCTAAATGACGAATTGCTTTCCGCCGAATATAGGGCTCTGCAATGGCACGCATTTCAATCGAAGTTTGAACTCGTGTGGGTACGCCAATGTCTTCAAGGTTATCTTGGAGAGCAAGCCCATTCATAATGGTTGCAAGCATTCCGATATAATCGGCCTGTGCTCGTTCCATACCCATCTGAGCACCTGATTCGCCTCGCCACATGTTACCGCCACCAACGACGATCCCAATCTGAAGACCCAAATCAAATACTTCCTTAACTTCTTTTGCCACTGTTTTGATTACTGGTGGGTGGATACCAAATCCTTGATCGCCAGCCAGGGCTTCACCACTCAGCTTCAAAACGATACGCTTATACTTTAAATCCGTCATCATGAGCCTCCTATTAGTTTCCTTTTGTAATTCTATCATAATCCGGTATCAACCAACAGTCGTATCACCGTTTAATTCCATAAAAAAAGGGCGTACGCTACACGTACACCCCCTTTTAAAGTCAGTTTAGCCGTTAATTTGACTATTTACTTCATCTTCAAAGTTCTTGGTTTCAACTTCGATACCTTCACCAACTTCGTAACGAACGAAGCTCTTCAACTTGCCACCCTTTGAGGCAACGTATTGACTAACAGTTTGGTCAGAATCCATAACAAATTCTTGATCAGCAAGGCTGATTTCAGACAAGAATTTACGTAAACGACCTTCGACCATCTTTTCAACGATCTTTTCAGGCTTGCCTTCGTTCAAAGCTTCCTTCTTCAATACTTCGCGTTCGTGATCCAAACGTTCTGCAGGGATTTCTTCACGTGAAGTAAACTCTGGGTTAACCGCTGCAACATGCATTGCAACGTTCTTGGCAACACTAGCATCAGCACCATCAAGAACAACTAATGAGCCAATTTGACCGCCATTATGCAAGTAAGCACCAAAGACTTCGCTGTCGCTCTTTTCGACAACTTGGAAACGACGAAGAGTTGTATGTTCTGAAGTAACTTGAGTTTGTTCAATGATCATTTCTTTGATCGTTTGACCATCATCGTTCTTTAAAGCTAAAGCAGCGTCCATATCAGCTGGTTTGTTAGCAGCGATTAAATCAGTAATCGTCTTAACCAAGTTCTTGAACCGGTCATTAGAAGCTACGAAATCAGTTTCAGAGTTAACTTCAACGATTGCAGCAACATTGCCATTTTCAGAAATATGAGCTAAACCGTTAGCAGCAACGTTGCCGCTCTTCTTTTCAGCTTTAGCAATTCCCTTTTCACGAAGGAAATCAACCGCCTTGTCCATGTCACCTTCGGTAGCAACGAGCGCCTTCTTTGCGTCCATCATACCAACGCTAGTCTTATCACGAAGTTCTTTAACCATTTTTGCAGTAATGCTTGCCATCATATGGCCTCCTTAATATTAAATAGCAGTGAGTCACTTAACACCAACACAAAAGGCTGGCCCGAAAATAATCAGGCCTCGCGGGTCCACATTTTCAAGCCAGCCTAAGCACTGATGGTCTTTTAACAAATGTTAAATGTTGTAAACTATTCAGCAGCGTTTTCTGAAGCATCCTTGCCGTCAGCAGCATCTTTAGATTCTGCTTTAGCAGCTTCGGCTTCGTCTTCACCTTGACGGCCTTCGATAACGGCATCAGCCATCTTGCTTGTAATCAAGCGAACGGCACGAATGGCATCATCGTTAGAAGGAATGATAACATCAATATCATCAGGGTCGGTGTTAGTATCAACCATAGCGACGATTGGAATGTTCAGCTTTTGAGCTTCCTTAACGGCAATTTGTTCCTTACGAGGATCAACAACAAACATTACGTCAGGCAACTTAGGCATATCTTCGATACCGCCTAAGAAACGTTCCAACTTATCAGTTTGCTTCTTCAGTAAAGAAACTTCCTTCTTTGGCAAACGATCAAAAGTACCATCTTCGGCCATCTTCTTAAGGTCCTTCAAACGCTTGATACGAGTTTGAATGGTGTTCCAGTTGGTTAAAGTCCCACCCAACCAACGGTGGTTAACGTAGTATTGACCAGCGCGGGTAGCTTCTTCTTCAATAGAATCTTGGGCTTGCTTCTTAGTACCAACGAAAAGCACTACAGCACCCTTAGATGCTTCATCCTTAACGAAGTTGTAGGCGGTGTCGATCAACTTAACCGTCTTTTGTAAGTCAATAATGTAGATCCCGTTACGTTCAGTGAAGATATAATCCTTCATCTTAGGGTTCCAACGACGAGTTTGGTGACCGAAGTGGACACCTGCTTCAAGTAATTGTTTCATTGTAATAACAGCCATGAAATAGCCTCCATCAAAGTTTTTTTCCTCCCCTGAGGTCATCTATACTAAGAACTCTCGCGAGCACTGCTTAATATATTACTCAGAGTGTGAATTGTGGCAATCAGCCGAAAATTAGTATACCCGTTTTAAACGTTCATAGCAACCCTTAGCCAGTCAAAAGTAAAAAAAATTTGAATTAAATGTTACATTCATGTTACACTACACTTCGCAGAACTTCGAGGAGGAACCGATTATGCTCAAAGCTATCGTTTTTGATCTTGACGATACACTTTATGATCAACAACGACCGTTTCAGCAGGCGCTAGCTTCAGTCTGGAACGACCCCGCGGTTTCCGGTCACGTGTTAACCGACCTTTTCAAGGCCTTTAAACACATGAATGATCGAGTCGCAAAGTTAGAAACCTTAACTATGAACCATGTTTTTAGTCGTCTTAATGATGTGCTAACGCAACATGATTTACCAACGTTAACAAATTCAGTATGGCTGGCTTTTTGCGACCGTTACCGTGCAGAAGCCCAAAAGATTACCATATTCTCAGATATTCAAGCACAGCTGCCACTCCTAAAACAGCATTATGAATTAGGTGTGATCACAAACGGTGAAGGTAACACGCAATCTGAAAAGTTTTCCCATCTTGATCTTCAGCAATGGGTTAAGAAAGAAAACGTCGTCATTTCTGATGAAGTAGGCCTACGAAAACCAGATCCAAGAATTTTTACCCACTTTAGCCGTCAGCTGAATTTGCAGGCGAATGAAGTAGTTTACATTGGTGATAATTTTGAAAAGGATATGGTTGGCGCTAAAAAAGCTGGTTGGCATGCCTTTTGGTTTAACCATCGGCACTTAGAAATGCCAAAATCAGACTTTATTCCTGATCAGACGGTTGAGTCACCCACTGAACTGGCAGAGCTGCTACAAGCGATGTCCGTTACCAACTACTAGTTCATTAACTAGCTTAGTCAACGAAGCAGTCCACCAAATCTCATTGATTTGGT
>NZ_BAAKGN010000012.1:0-58415 GCF_059704265.1 Secundilactobacillus sp. MJ173 | reverse complement strand
AAAGTAATTTTCATCACTGGTTATAGGCTTCAACGGCAACTTGGTCAGGGAAGATGGTTAACTCACTAACACTACCGTTTTGAGGGTAATTACCCGTTGTGTCGACACCTAAGTAATCGATAATTGTCCGGATTAGGGTGCCGTGACTGACCAATAGAATCGACTCACCGTTTTTGCAGTGTTCACGCAGGGTAGTAAAACCTGTTTTAACGCGTGAAATTACGGCCTGATAGTCTTCGGCGGTGTGTGATGGGTCACTTTGCTTCATGGCATCACGAGTCTCTTTAAGGCCACCAATTGCCATTAAGTCGTCTTGACTATGTTTGCCATAAGGTGCGGCAATTCCAGCCCAAATATCATCAGAATCTAGGCCTTCAAAGAAGCCAAAATTCACTTCGCGAAATGCGGGTAATTGGGTCACTTCATCAGGTGTCTGGTGGAGCTGGTTTAAAATGATGTTACGGGTACTAATGGCCCGGCCCAAGTCTGAAGAAAAAGCACGATCAAAAGTGACACCCCGTAATTTTTCAGCGGCTTGCCCAGCTTGCTGAATCCCTTCATCTGAAAGGTCAGAATCAATCCAACCTTGCATACGATTGAAGCTATTTAACATCGTACTGCCATGGCGAACCAGATAAACGGTGAATGAGTCCATTGTGATTCCTTCTTTCAAACATAATTTCTTTCATTGTGCCGGATAATTGATTGATGTGCAACTATGGTTTTTTAAGAAATTTAATTTAAAGATTAATATAGACTTGATAGCGAGAATATCAGTATTATACTAAAAACAAAACATGGAGGCGTTGAAATGAAAATTACAATTTCTATAGCACAGATGGATATTAGTTTCGGCAAACCAGCCGAAAATTT
Source organism: Secundilactobacillus sp. MJ173 (assembly GCF_059704265.1). Lineage (NCBI taxonomy): Bacteria > Bacillati > Bacillota > Bacilli > Lactobacillales > Lactobacillaceae > Secundilactobacillus > Secundilactobacillus sp. MJ173. The sequence continues at coordinate 57,542 of NZ_BAAKGN010000012.1, read as the reverse complement.
CTCGAAAATTGAATCATTTGTAGCACAAGCCGCCAGTGAGCATGCTGATATCGTGGTTTTTCCAGAAATGTGGAATACCGGCTATGATCTTAGCCGGTTTGATGATATTGCGGATGCAAACGGTAGTCAGACGTTGCATGTTTGTCAGGCACTTGCGAAAAAGTACCATATTATGATTCACGCTGGATCCGTTGCGACAAAACGAGATCAGCAATTCTTTAATACCACGTACGTCTTCAACGAAAACGGTGAGTTATTGACCACGTACGATAAAGTTCATTTATTCGGTTTGATGCGCGAAGATGACTTTTTGACCCCTGGTAATGCCCAAGATCATTTTGAGGTGAAAGGGGTACCCGCCACTAGTGTGATTTGCTACGACATTCGTTTCCCTGAATGGTTGCGAACGTTGTCGTTGTCGGACAGCCGGATTATTTTTGTTCCAGCAGAGTGGCCAACACCGCGTATCGCACAGTGGCGCACACTATTAGCCGCACGCGCTATTGAGAACCAAAGCTTTGTTGTGGCTGTTAACCGGGTTGGTGCGGATCCAGATAATCGTTTCGGTGGTCATTCAGCTGTGATTGATCCACTTGGTAATGAGGTACTAACGCTGGGTAATGATGAAGAATTGAAGACAGTGACGATTGATACCAATGCAACGGATAAGGTTCGTGGTTTTATGCCGGTATTTGCTGATCGTCGGCCAGAGCTATACGAATGACACCTGAATCCAATCAGCGGTATAATAGTATCCGTACAGATATTAATTTCAAGGAGGATTTTCATGGCAAAAGTAGAAAGTTTTCAATTAGACCATACTAAGGTTAAAGCACCCTATGTTCGTTTGATTACGGTGGAAAAGGGACCAAAAGGTGACGCGATTACTAACTTTGACTTACGACTGGTCCAGCCTAACGAAAATGCAATTCCAACTGCTGGTCTTCACACGATTGAACATTTATTAGCTGGTTTATTGCGTGACCGGATGGATGGTGTTATTGACTGTTCTCCATTTGGCTGCCGTACCGGGTTCCATCTCATTATGTGGGGTGAGCCAACAACCACTGAAGTTGCGAAGGCATTGAAGAGTTCCTTGGAGCAGATTGCTAACGATATTAAGTGGGAAGACGTTCCCGGAACTGATATTACAAGTTGCGGTAACTACCGTGATCACTCGTTATTCTCTGCTAAGCAGTGGTCTCGCGATATCCTTGAAAAGGGTATTAGTGATGATCCGTTTGAGAGAAATGTTATTTAGAGAGAGTGTAAAACAACTCGTTTAGATTCCAGAATATAGTGTCATAAAAAACGGGTATCCGCTGTTCTTGGGCGGGTACCCGTTTTTTATGACACTATATGGCCGGAATCTGAGTTGTTTTACACGTTTAGGCGAAGTAGGGGGACGAGCAGCCGGAATCTGAGTTTTATCACAGCTTAAACAAAAAAGAACCCACCGATATAATCGATGGGTTCTTTTATTATGATTTAAACGAATTAAGCAACAGTAACGTTGGCTGCTTGTGGGCCGCGGTCGCCTTGTTCTACGTCTAAGGTTACATGTTGACCTTCTTCAAGAGTCTTGTAACCATCAGCATTGATAGCTGAGAAGTGAACGAAAACGTCTGAGCCGTTTTCCAAAGTAATAAAGCCAAAACCTTTGTCGCCGTTAAACCATTTTACAGTACCTTGTTCCATAAGAGTGAAACCTCCGAGCGCATAGCGCAATATATTTGTGTATCTGAAACTTTAGAAATCGGGGAAGTCATTCTTACGAACGTCGTACCAAAATTTCGAAGTATTAAATACATTAGTTGTAAGCTTACCAGCTATTGGCAGTAATAGCAAGTGCTAAAACCTCAATTATTTGAAATTGTCTAGTATTTAGTCGAAATTTGGACGCCTAATCGTTACTCCCCCGTCAGTTATAGCAATAAAGAAATTAATTAAATTCTTTTTTATTAATTACAGAAACTCCTTAATTTGCTGTTTTCTTAAGTTAATCGTTTGGGTGTAAACGTCCCTGATTAAGTTCAACAATTTCTCCAGTTTGGTTATAAACCATTTCTTCAGCTAAGTTCACGATTCGATCACCAATCCGCTCCAATAGTTTAGTTACCATGAGATAACTTGCGCCAGCTTCAGCCACAGCTGGATCGGCATGAATAGCATCGGTAATATTATTTCTGATCTCATCGAATTTGGCATCCACATCTTGATCTTGATTAGCGACAACTTGTGCTTGTTTAATGTCGATGTCTTGGAAGGCGGTTAGAGCTTCCTTGAGCATCTCCCGAATCATGGTAGTTAGGGATGCAATGTTAGTTTCCACCTCTTTGTTGCGGTGAGAGCCTTTGACACGAATGGTTTCTAGGGCAATGCCGGTTGCGTGATCACCAATCCGTTCCAAATCTGAACTGGCTTTTAAAATCGTGATGACATTACGAAAATCATCGGCCACGGGCTGTTGTAACGTCATCAATGTGAGTGCCTGTTTTTCGAGGTCCACTTCATTGCCATTGATAGAATTATCTTGTTGAACGAGACTTTGAGCGGCAACCTTATCGTGATTGATATAGGATTCGGTGGCTTGTTCGATTTGTTCGCTGACCGCGTCACCCATCTGAGTAAAAACTGAGTATAATTTTTTAAGTTCAAGTGAAAAAATGTTATTCATTATAATATCACTCCTAACCAAATTTACCATTGAGATAATCACTGGTATCTTGCATTGCGGGTTTGGTGAACATTTTACTGGTAAGATCATATTCAATCAGGTTGCCGTTTAACATGAAGGCTGTCCGGTCAGCGATGCGCGAGGCCTGCTGTAGATTATGGGTAACGATAATGATGCAGTATTCGTTTTTGAGTGCCATTAAAGTGGTTTCAATCTGGGCACTAGAAATCGGGTCTAATGCACTGGTTGGTTCGTCCAACAAGATAATATCAGGTTGGACGGCAAGCAATCTGGCAATGCAGATTCGTTGCTGCTGTCCACCTGAAAATGACATGGCGTTCTTATTGAGATTATCTTTAACTTCATCCCAAACGGCTGCTTGTTTAAGCGCACGTTCGACTTGTTCATCCAAAAATTTTCGGTCTCTGTGGCCGGTTAACTTCAGACCATAAGTAACGTTTTCATAGACGGAAAATGGGAAAGGGTTCGGTTGTTGAAAGACCATGCCGATTTGTTTGCGCAGCTCAACTAAATTAGTAGTGGGGGCATAGATATCCTGACCGTGAAATTGAAAACTACCAGTAATGGTTGTTTTTGGAATTAAGTCGTTCATGCGATTTAAGCAACGTAAAAAGGTAGATTTACCGCAACCGGATGGACCAATGAGTGCGGTGATACTGTGATCTGTAAAATCTAAGTTGATACCGTGGAGTGCTTCTTTTTTACCATATGCAAGGTGAACATCTTTTGTTGATAACAATGCAGTCATAGGAAGTCCTTTCTCAACCAAAATGGCCGGTGACATAATCGTGCGTGGCTTGCATTTCTGGTGTTTGGAAGATTTTTTCAGTCTGATCATATTCGATCACGTGTCCCAAATGGAAAAAAGCAGTGTAAGCACTAATGCGTGAAGCCTGTTGCATATTATGAGTCACAATAATGATCGTATAGTTCTTGGTTAATTCCTTAAGGGTCATTTCTAACTTAGTAGTAGAAATAGGATCTAGGGCACTGGCAGGCTCATCCAGCAATAAAATATCTGGCCTCATGGCGATTGCGCGGGCAATGCACAATCGTTGCTGCTGACCACCAGATAGAGCGAGTGCGCTCTTATCAAGATCATCTTTGACTTCATCCCACAGAGCGGCTTCCTTTAGACTGGTTTCAATCCGTTCATTTAACGCCTGTCGGTTTGTGATTCCCGCGGCTTTAAGCGCGAAGGTAATGTTTTCGGAGATTGATTTTGCGAAGGGGTTAGGTTTTTGAAACACCATGCCGATATGTTTACGAACCTCGTAGACGTTCACTTTGGGACTATTGATATTGGTGTTGCGATACTTAATTTCGCCTTCAACGCGGGCAATCCGGTCATTCATTCGGTTGAGTGAACGTAGATAAGTTGATTTACCCGAACCGGAAGCGCCAATCAAAGCAGTGATCTGAAAGCGGGGGAAACTTAGACTGGCATCGGTCATGGAAGCACGAGAACCATTCCCGTAATAGACTTGTAACTGATTGGTGGATAAAGCAATTTCTTCGGTTGGAACGACAATGTGATTTTGACTCAAATCATAGGTTTCCATGGTGTCTTACTTCCCTCCAGTCATTTTTTTGTACAGGTGGTTGCCGATTGCACGGGCGCCAAAGTTAAACAGTAGAATGACGATGATCAGTACGGCTGACGCACCAGCTGAGATGCTGACAGCATCGGGGGTAACTCCTTCAGTGTTGACCTTCCAGATGTGAACGGCCAACGTTTCAGCTGGACGCATTGGATTAAGAAAACTGTTGCTGTCAGTGGGATTCCAATTTGAATAATTTAAAATTGGTGCACTTTGTCCAGCTGTGTAAATTAAGGCGGCAGCTTCGCCAAATACCCGACCGGCGCTAAGAATGATACCCGTCAAAATTCCAGGTAGCGCTGCTGGCAAGATGATCCCACGAATCGTTCGCCAGTTGGAAAGGCCCAGGGAAATACCGGCTTCACGCTGACTATCTGGGACTGCGTGTAATGAGCCTTCAATGCTGCGGACTAACAGTGGCAGGTTGAAAAACGTCAGTGCAATCGCACCAGATAGAATTGAGAAACCCATGTGAAATTCAATGACGAATAGCAGGTAACCAAACAAGCCAACAACGACTGAAGGCAGTGAACTAAGCACTTCTATCGCCGTTCGAATCAGCCCAGTACGCCAATTATTACCAGCGTACTCCGATAAATAGATGGCCGATCCAAGGGCCAACGGAAACGAAATGATGAGTGTTAACATTAACAGGTAAAGGGAGTTAAACAGTTGGTCCCGAATGCCGCCGCCAGCACTAAATGAACTAGATGGGGAAGTTAAAAAGTGCCAACTAATATGTGGAAAGCCACTCAGAATGATATCGCCTAATAAGAAAAATAAAATGAGAACGACGATCAAAACCAGGAAGTTAATGATTTGGGTGGCTATTCGATCCGTTTGGTTCGGTGTCATGATTTTATTTCGCCTCGCTTTCCGATGTAACGGATGAGTAAGTTGAACACTAGAGACATTAGTAGCAGGATTAAGGCTAATGACCACAGTGCGTTGTTTGGTAATGTTCCCATAATGGTATTACCGATGTTAGTCGTTAACTGACTGGTCAACGTTGAAGTTGGTGTTACTAGATTACGAGGCATTAAAGCGGCGTTCCCAATGACCATCTGAACGGCCAGTGCTTCACCGAATGCGCGAGCCATGCCGAAAATGACTGCGGTGAGTAAGCGGGGCATGGCCGCACGTAAAAGAACTTTATAGATGGTTTGAAAACGGGTTGCACCTAGTGCCAATGAAGCAGAACGAAAGTAGGTGGGAACTGCTCGTAGTGCGTCAACAGCCAGCGAAGTAATCGTTGGCAGTACCATCACAAACAGCACGATGGTACCGGCCAAAATACCGGAGCCAGTTCCGCCAAAAAGATGACGAATAGACGGGACAACCACCGTTAAACCGATAAAGCCGTAAACAACGGATGGAATCCCCACCAACAGTTCAATTACCGGTTGCAGAAATTTGGCACCATTCTTTGGTGCGATATCAGTCATAAAGAGTGCTACTGCAATCGCAAATGGTGTGGCAACTAAGGCGGCTAAGATCGTTACACTAAACGAAGTAACAATCATCGGTAGTGCGCCGACTTGGGGCTGACCGTTGGCATTCAAGGTGCCGGGATTCCATTCTTTTCCAAACAAAAATTGCCAGAGATTGACGTGATTAGCTGTAAACGTAGCAACTCCCCGGGAAGTAATGAAGTAGAGAATACTGATCACAAGGATGATGATTGCAGCGATGCAAGTGTAGCTGATGGTTCGACCCATAACATCTTCATGTGATGCTTTAGAAGGTGCGGTTAATTTGTGTTGAATATCATCCATATAAAAGCCTCCAATATCACAATGTATTTGTTTCAATGCCAGCAGGAACGATGAAATTCGTGCTGGTATGCCATAGATAAGCGGAAAATCAGGACGGTTGGTAATTGCCTGATTTTCCGCTTATTGGTTGTTTAAGTTCGATTATTTGGTGACAACGTTTTTAGCGTTTTTGGTCACTTTCATGTCGTGAATACTGATGTAGCCAAGCTTGTTGACTAGACTATCTTGGACTTTACCAGAATTCATGTACTTCAAGAAACCTGCAGTTGCTTTAGCTGGTTGTCCCTTGGTATACATATGTTCGTATGACCAAATGGTCCATTTGTTAGTAGTGACGTTCTTGTCAGTTGGTTTAACGTTATCAATGGAGAGGGCTTTAACTTTGTCGTTTACATAGGAGAAAGCAAGGTAACTGATGGCACCGGGTGTTGATGAAACCAGTTTTTGCACCGTACCGTTAGAATCCTGTTCCTGTGACGTTACGGCCTTTTTGCCTTCCAGAACAGCCCCTTCAAAGGTTGCTCGAGTACCAGAGCCTTGCGCACGGTTGATCACTGAGATTTTTTGATCTTTACCACCAACTTGTTTCCAGTTAGTGATCTTACCAGTGAAGATGTCACGTAATTGTGCCATTGAGACGTTAGTAACACCAACTTCAGGATTGATTACTGGGGTCATACCCACAACGGCAACTTTGTGGTCAACCAGCTTATCCGCTTTAATTCCCGATGACTGTTCCGCAAAAATATCGGAGTTACCGATTTGAACTGCACCTTGTTGAACTTGGCTTAGACCGGTTCCCGAACCACCACCTTGAACGGTGAGGTTCACGTTTTTGTTTGAAGCCTGGTAATCCTGTGCAGCTTGTTCAACTAATGGTTGAAGTGCAGTTGAACCAACGGCTGTGATCTTAGTGACCTTTGCAGCCTTGGTGTTGTCGGCAGAAGATTTGTGGCTCGACTTCGAACTGCAACCTCCTAATAGCAGGCCGGCGAGACTAAAAGCAACTAACGTGGAAAGCAATGTTTTTTTATGCATGAACATATTCCCCTTTAAAAGTATTGTGTTGTAGAATGGCAATTCCTAAGCACAAGGTTAGTATAAAAGGTCTGCGTAAAGTTAATGTATAGGTCATGTAAAGATTATGTAAAACGGGTTTTGTTGGACAATGAAACGTGGGATAACTATGGTATCAACTGAAATGAAAAGAGGAAGCCCAATGGATAGAAGTATTTTGCTGATTAGCGACAATGACAATCTGTTGAAACGACTCAAACAGATTATGACTGATTGGCAAATCATTAGCAGTCCCACTTATTTACCCGACTTCTTGTTGAACCGTGACAATCAAACTGTCATTATTTTGGATTTAGATCACTTCTTTGCTTTAACTCAGCGAATCGATACATTGGTGTTGATGCGTCAGCAGTTTCACGGGCCATTATTAGCGATTCATCGACAAAAGTTAGCTGTCACGAAAGTCTGCGACATTTTTGATCGATTTCACTTTGATGATTTACTGTCGTTAGAGATGGCTAACTGTGAACTGCGGGCGAGAATTCAACAGAAGATTTGGCGGTATTATCAACCACAGGAAGAAAGTCGTGAATTTTTAAATACGGGCCAACTGAAAGTGGATTTTCAGCACTATATGATTACCGTGAATGGTCGTAAGCTCACAATGGGTCCCGTGGATTTTCGGTTATTAGTTTACTTTATGCAGCACGAAAACGTTGTCCTGACCCGCGCCCAGCTTGCTGAAGGAGTTTGGCGCAACAACCGGGATGCAACGTTACGTTCGATTGATTCGCATATCAGCAAGTTACGCAAATTGATCGAAGTTGACGCCAAGAATCCACAATGCTTAAAGACGGTGCGGGGGTTTGGCTACATTTTCAAAAGCGTTACGGAGAAGGATACAGCTGACAAGGTAACTGCTATAATAAAACCGAATACCTAAATTGAAAGGGTGGTTTTATGGCAGACTATATTCACGAGATGAGGGCACTGGTAGGACATCGACCAATGATTTTGAATACCGCGGCTGGTGCCTTACTAGATGATAACAACCGTTTATTATTACAGGAACGCGCGGATACTGGTGACTGGAGTTTCCCTGGCGGTTACATGGAATTTGGTGCTAGTTTTGTCGAAACCTGTCAGCGAGAATACCTGGAAGATGCGGGGATTGAAGTGGAACCAGTGAAGTTACTTCAATTATTTGACAAGGATTTTTACACCTATCCTAATGGTGATCAGACACAACTCATTACGGCACTGTATTTAGTTCGGCAAACGGGTGGTCAACCATTGAACCACGTTACCAACGAGACTAAACAGGTGAAATATTTTGATTTAAACCATTTGCCGACTTTGTTTAATGAACAATCAAAGAAAATGGCTCAAGCAGTCATTGATGAGGTGAACTCATGGCAGGTCGGTTAGTATTAGCAGCACATCAACCCGAAAAGACCAGTGGGTGCGTGACGGCGAATGGTACAGCAGTCATCGATAGTAGGGGGAAAAAGGTTGACCAAATGAGTGCTTTGACAGCTGTTACTGTGAGCCAAGAAGTGACGGATGATCATGGTGAACACTTCTATCAAATACAGGATGACCGGTATCTTTTAAAAAATGCCGTTACGCTGAATCCTGATTTGTGGCAGGCAGCCCTTAAAGAAGGGCGACAGCCATTTAACCTTAAAGCAGAAAACATCAATCAGATTTGGTGGGGGATGCAGAGTGGCTGTGAACCGGCTGCTTTGTTGGAAGGCCTCCATGCAAAGGGGTATGCCACTGAATTAGATTATTTAACCTTCTTAAAGGAAATGCCTAGGGCAGCTGACTTTAATCCAAACCATGGTTTTGGCGGTAAGCCTGATCAAGATATGCCGGGGCATTTTGAAGCGATCTATCCAGATCCGTTAGTCACTTGGGCGAAGAAGTATGCACCGGTCACTGACGTCAGTGGGTTAACTGCTGAAAAGATGCCGACTTTATTGCAACAAAAAAAGCCCATCGTCGCATACGTGACGGTGAACTTCGGAATCCCTGAATGGGGAGAATATTCATTTGGACGGGCGATGGGCAATAACCATGCAGTATTAGTTGATGGTTATTTTGGCGAGTTGTTGCACGTTTCGGACCCGATCGACGGTCGTTATTGGCTGAGTATAGCACGATTTAAAAGGGCTTATGATGCACGGCAATGGGCTGTTAAGATTGGTTAAATTCCTAGCTGATCTTGCAAGCGTGAAATCTCGGGATCTTGGTGTTCGCCCTGATAAGCCGTTAATGCATCATGGAGACTTAGACGAGGATTGTTTTTGCGGTCGGTAACCGTTGTCGCGTGAGTCAATACGCTTAGAATGGCCTCTTCGACTACTGAAACGGTCATACGGAAGTAACGGTCGAATTTATCATCCGTGATGGCAGTTTGTGAGGACAGTTCAGTTTTAGGATAGTGGGCAATCCGATTGGCGGTTGAAAAAGCTAAGACGATTTCACCACTGCCGTTACCGATGAAGGCCCCAGTTCGGGTGATGCCAACGCTGGCACGCTTAGCAATCCGGGTTAACTGACGAGAATTAAAGGGAATATCAGTTGCTAGAACAGTGACGATACTGCCTTTTTCTTTTTGCTTTTTTTCAGCTTTGAAGGCAGCCAATTTTTCGCCAACGGGGACGTTGTAGATGTTCAAATCACGCAAAAAGCCGTAGTTTGATAGCACCAAAGCTCCCATTGTAAAGGACTTACCATCGATTTTAATCACCCGACTGGCGGAACCGATGCCGCCCTTTAAATCATAGCAGCTCATACCGACACCGGCACCCACCGTTCCTTCGTCAAATGACGCACCGGTATGATGCAAAGTGTTTAGAACGTCATCCTTAGTAATGAAAACGTCGCGAATGTCGTTAATATCACCGTCGTTACATTCCATAACGACAGGATTCACTGTGCTGGTAGTGTTGCCAATGTCTGGATTTTCAGCCATCATGTCTTCGGCCAGTGCGGTTTCAGCGGTTCCTACCGCAAAGGTATTCGTTAGCACAATGGGGGTTTCTAGCGTACCTAGTTCATTGATCTGAACTAAGCCGGTACTTTTACCAAAGCCATTAATAACGTGGGCAGCTGCCGGTAGTTTATTGAGAAAGACATTGTCAGCAGTTGGTTTGATCACCGTGATGCCCGTATGGTGGGTACCACTATTGAAGGTGGTTTGACCAACTGATACACCAGGCACATCAGTGATCAGATTTAACGGACCACGAACTGAATCCGTGCTAATTGCGTCTAAAAAAGGTTTTGAGAGTCCCAAAATAGTTCCTCCTCTTAATGAGTGACAAGTGGATACTTTAAATAATGATAAAACGGTGAGATAATTTAATTCATTATAGCAATTATTCTTTGAAGATGTCACTAGTTGCTAATTTTATGAGTAAGTAGCAGGATCTAGCTTATTTTCTGTAAAATTGCCAACAAATCGCAACATCTACTTCAGTATATGATACAACTATAGCAATTCAAGGTTAGGGGGATCTTTATGTTAAAACAAGATGGCCATTCACACACGGAATTTTGTCCGCATGGTAGCGGTGATGACGTGGAGTTGATGATTCAAAAGGCAATTCGGCTTGGCTTTGAAAGCTACAGTATTACGGAGCATGCGCCACTACCACCAGCATTTGCTACGGAATATGCGGGGCTAGAAACCGGTTATACCGAGGCCTCGATGACTATGAGCGACTTACCTGCTTATTTCAAAAAGGTGCGGCGGATGCAGGATAAATATGGCACACAAATTCAAATCAACGTTGGGTTTGAAGTGGACTTTCTACCCAATCAGGTACAGTGGACACGGGACTTTCTAAATGAATATGGGCCGCAAACGACTGATAATGTTTTATCCGTTCACTTCATGCAGGGGACGGATGATCATTTTTGGTGCGTCGACGATACCCTTGATGATTTTGAAAAGGGACTGCTCAAGCACGCAAGTAATGGACAATCATTGTATCATCAGTATTTTAAAGCGGTGACCGAAGCGGTAAATGCAGATCTTGGTGCCTACGCACCTAAACGCATTGGACATATCACGCTGATCAAAAAGTTTCAGGATTACTTTGGCTTGCCGCGGGCTTATGATGCTGAGACGAAACAAGTCATCACAACCTTATTACAAGAAGTTAAACAGCATGGTGATGAACTTGATTATAATGCCGCCGGACTTTATAAGGAATTCTGTAACGAAACTTATCCGGATGCTGACATTTTAAAACAGGCTCAGCAGATGCAGATCCCGTTAGTTTACGGTAGCGACGCACACAGCGTTAAAGAAGTAGGCCACGGGTATCATACGTTGATGGCTATGGTAAAATGAAATTAATTTTAATAATTGGGAATGCCGTTACACCATGTAATAAAGCGCTAACACTAGCTGATATTATTAAAAGATACATTGACAAATTAGAATTTGGTGTTAAATTAGATACAACCATTAAAACTGAATGACAAAATAAGTTGTGATTAGAAAAAGTAGTTGAACGCCGATGCGCAGAGAGCTTGGAATGCTGGAAACCGAGTGATTGGGACAACGAAACACCTCTATGAACTGATCAGCTGAATGAAGTAAGCTGCTCCGCATGTTTAGCGTTATCAGGGTTACCTTAACTGTTCTTGAAGTGTTTTCAATGACTAGTTATTGGCAACGTAAGGCCGTCATCGTGAGGTGGCGACAAATTGAGGTGGAACCGCGATTAAATCGTCCTCGTAAACTAACTTGTTTAGTTTGCGAGGATTTTTTGTTTATCAGAAAGGAGAGCAAGCATGATCAAAAATCGAAATTTACCTAGTGGAACGCGAGATGAATTTGGCCCGCGAGCCGCAGTTAAAGAAACCATTTCAGCACAGCTTTTTGCCATTTTTAAACAGCGCGGTTTTACCAAGTTAACCACGCCGATTCTCGAATACGCGGATGTTTTTAAACCTTTAAACCTTGATAATTACCGGCCATATCAACTCCTTGATGAACAGGGGGAAGCATTGGTCCTTCGACCGGATCTGACGTTACCAGTTGCTCGGATGATGAGTACTACAGGGGTTGAGTTACCAGCCAAATGGTATTACGGCGGTGACGTTTTCCGGGTAAAGAAACAGCTGTCAGGCAGTTATAACCAAGTTACTCAAGCCGGCGTTGAATTAGTCGGGTCAAGTAGCATTAAAGGCGAACTAGAGTGTCTAACAATTGCTTTAGCAGGATGTTTCGCAACTGGTGTTAAGAAAATGACCTTGGAATTAAGTGATGCGCGTTTTGTGGAAGGTGTCCTTGAGGCGTTACCGGTACCGGAGCCAACCAAAGTAGCCCTGAAGCAGGCCTTGTTCACCAAGGACCTCACCAGTTATAACCAGATTTCAGAGTTACTTAATGAAACTGAATTTGGTGATTTTCTAAGCGAGTGGCCTTGGCTGTTTGGCGATTTTGATACCGTCATGAAGGTGGTTAAACGCCTGCCAAAGATTCCTAAAGTTCAGACAGTGATTGAGAACCTGAATGCTGTCAATCAGTTTATCAAGCGACTGGCACCAGATCAGCAAGTTGTCCTCGACCTCAGTATTCCCTCACCGCAGACTTATTACACCGGGATGGCTTTCCGGGGTTACACCCAAAACGCTTCAGATTACTTGTTCAGCGGTGGTCGTTACGATGACTTGTTAACTAGCTTTCAGCAGATCAAAGAACCAGCTGTTGGCTTAGCGTTTGACGTTGACGCATTGGCTGATCGGGTACCGTTACCAGAAGCACCGCAGCAGACCCTGATTTATTTTAACCCCGATCAGTGGCAGCAAGCTGAACAGGTGTTGAAAGAGACACCTAACAGTACCTTGTGTCTGGCAGACAGTCGCGAAGAAGCCCAACGAATTGCTGTCAGCAATAATCAGCAGCTGTTAGATTTAACGAAGGAAGGTGAGTAAATGCCAATCAAAATTGCTTTAACCAAAGGCCGTGTAGAACAGCAAGTGGTGCCGTTGCTTGAAGCCAGTGGGATTGATTGCAGCGGTATCCGCAACAAGGGCCGGCGATTGATTTTTGACGAAGATCCGGTTTACGAAACCATCTTGGTTAAGGGACCCGATGTTCTCACTTACCTCAACAGCGGTTCGGTTCATCTGGGAATTGTCGGTAGCGACATCTTAGCTGAGCAGAATAATACTCAATACGCCATGCTAGATCTAGGGGTGGGCCGTTGCCGATTCGTTCTTGCTTCGACGAGTGATTTTAATCCACAGCAGGTTCGGCGGAAAATCATTGCTACCAAGTATCCGAATATTACGAAGCGCTATTTTCAAAGTATTGGTGAAGATGTTGAGATTATTCGAATTGAAGGCTCAGTGGAACTAGCCCCATTGATTGGCTTAGCTGATGCCATCGTTGATATTACGGAAACGGGGACCACGTTAAAAGAAAACAATCTCCATGTTTACGCTGAATTGCAGCCAGTCAGCACAAAACTAGTCGTCAACCGTCTAGCTTTGAAACAGTATCATTCAGAAATTAGAACCTTAGTTGATAACCTACAGCAAGCCAAAAATAATTTAGGAGTGAATGCATAATGAAAATTTTAAAAAATCAAACTTTAGACCAATTACTCGAACAAGTCGACCGTCAAACGGACCAACAGGCTAACCAACCAGAAGTTGAAGCAACTGTTGCAGAAATTATTGCTAACGTGATTAAGAACGGTGATCAGGCTTTAAAGGAATACAGTCAAAAGTTCGACAAGGTTGAATTAGATGACCTTCGAGTGCCACAAGCTGATATTGATGCTGCCTATAAAAACGCGGATCAAGATTTAATCGATGCTTTGAACTTAGCGAAGAACAACATTATTAGCTATCACCAAAAAGAGATTCAAAACGGTTTCGTGGACGCTGAACAAAAAGGTGTTGTCCGTGGCGAAAAAATCACTCCGTTAGCTGCTGTTGGTCTGTACGTTCCCGGTGGTACTGCTGCGTATCCATCATCTATTTTGATGAATGTCATTCCCGCTAAATTAGCTGGTGTTGGCAAAATTGTGATGGTAACACCTCCACAAAAAGATGGTATTGGCCAAGCCGTTTTAGCTGCTGCTAAGATTGCTGGTATTGATGAAATTTATCAAATTGGTGGTGCCCAAGCTATTGCTGCTTTAGCATACGGGACTGAAAGTGTTCCCCGTGTCGATAAGATTACCGGTCCTGGTAACATCTTTGTTGCCGTTGCTAAGAAACAAGTTTTTGGCCAAGTTGATATCGATATGATTGCGGGCCCATCAGAAATTGGTGTGATTGCGGATGACTCAGCTAACCCTAAAGAAGTTGCTGCTGATTTGCTGTCACAAGCAGAACACGATAAGATGGCCCGCCCAATGATGGTAACGCCTAGTGAAAAATTTGCTGAAGCTGTTAGCGATGAAATTGATTGTCAAGTTCAAACTTTACCACGGCAAGAAATCGCCAGTGCTTCCGTTGCCAACAAGGGCTTTATTGCCGTAGTTGATGACCTTGATGAAGCCTTTACCGTGATGAACGCTATTGCCCCAGAACACTTGGAAATCGAATTGGAAGATGCGATGCAGTACCTCAACCAAATTAAGAATGCCGGTTCCGTCTTCTTAGGCTTTAACGCCTCAGAACCAGTGGGTGATTACGTTGCTGGTCCTAATCACATTTTGCCTACTGGCGGGACAGCTCGCTTCTTCTCACCACTTGGTGTGTCAGACTTTGTTAAACGGATCCAATTTGTCACTTATTCACGGGATGCGCTGAAGAACGAAGAAAAGGCGATTACCACCTTAGCACGTGTTGAAGGCCTTGAAGCCCACGCTCGCGCTGTTGAATCACGGTTTAACTAAGGAGACTTATCATGAGAGAAGCAACGGTTAAACGCAATACGAACGAAACTCAAATTGAATTGAGTTTGAATTTAGATAATTACGATACGATTAAAATTGATACTGGTATCGGCTTTCTAGACCACATGTTAGACGCTTTTGCCCGACACGGCCGGTTTGGTCTCGTTGTTAAAGCCAATGGGGACTTAAACGTTGATCCTCACCACACCACCGAAGACGTGGGAATTGCTTTAGGAATGGCGCTCAAACAGGCGCTGGGTGACAAAGTTGGTATCGAACGGTTCGGATCAGCGTTGATTCCGCTGGATGAAACGTTAAGTCGAGTGGTCATCGATCTATCTGGACGGAGTTACCTGGTATTCAACGCCGAATTGACCAATCCAAAATTAGGCGATTACGATACCGAAGTTACGGAAGATTTTTTCCAGGCTTTTGCTTTTAATGCAGAATTAAACTTGCACGCAGAAGTGCTGTATGGCAGAAATACGCACCACAAAGTTGAAACGTTGTTCAAGGCACTGGGTCGCGCGCTACGTGCGGCAGTGACCATCAATCCTGAAATCAAAGGGGTGCCATCGACTAAAGGAGTGATTTAATGATTGCGATTATTGATTACGACACGGGTAACACCAGAAACGTCAAAAAGGCGATGGACTTTCTCGCAATTCCTAATACGCTGTCAGCTGATTCAGAGGTTATTTCGAAGGCTGATGGGCTGATTCTTCCGGGAGTCGGTGCGTTTGGCAAGGCAGTGGAAGCACTGAAGGAGCGCGAACTGATTCCGGTGATTAAGCAAGCAGCCGAAAAAGGGACGCCGATTCTAGGAATTTGTCTTGGAATGCAATTATTATTTGACCGCAGTTTTGAATTCGGTGAAACGGATGGGCTTGGTTTGATTCCAGGCGAAGTTGTGGCTATTCCGGAGAATTTAGGCGTTAAGGTACCGCACATGGGCTGGGACCAGAATCAAGTCACACAGCCAGATCCCATTGCCAGCGGTTTTGACCAGCAATCCACGTATTTCGTGCATTCATACTACGTCAAAACCCAACCGCAATATATTTTAGCTGAAAGTGATTATGGCGTTAAGATTCCTAGCATCGTACGTAATCAAAACGTGATTGGCATGCAATTTCACCCAGAAAAGAGTGGTCGGATCGGTTTAAATGGTTTGGCCGCGTTTAAGGAGTTGGTATCTAATGGAAATTATTCCCGCAATTGATTTAAGAAATCAGCAGTCCGTTCGCTTGTACCAAGGTGACTTTGATCAAACCACACTGATTGCTCAAGACCCGCTGAAGCAGGCTAAGCAAATTGAAGCGGCTGGGTTAAAACGACTTCACTTAGTTGATTTAGACGGTGCTAAAAGTGGCCGGCCGGTGAACCGTGAACTGATCAAACAGATTTGTGCTGAAACCAGCTTAAAAGTTGAAGTTGGTGGTGGCATTCGTACCTTAGCTCAGATCAATGGCTATCTCACCAGTGGCGTCTCACGCGTCATCTTAGGTTCCGCGGCACTTACTGATCCAAAACTTGTTCAGGAAGCTGTTAACCAGTTTGGTAACGATCAAGTCGTTGTGGGTATTGATGGCAAAGATGGCAAGGTTGCTATTTCCGGCTGGCTAGAAGAAAGCGATGTGTCCATGAACACTTTGATGACCTCGATGGTAGCAGTGGGTGTCGTCAATTTTGTGGTGACCGATATCACGAAGGATGGCACACTAAGCGGGCCAAACGTGGATCTGTTGGGAAAGTTGCAAAAAGACTTTCCAACTACCGAGGTGATTGCCTCTGGTGGTGTCACTACGGTTGCTGATTTAGAGAACTTGGCTGCAGCGGGCATTAAGTCAGCCATTGTTGGCCGAGCGATGGCAACTGGTGATCTTCCCTTGAGAACTTTAGCGGAGGTGTCCAGCAATGCTAGCTAAGCGAATTATTCCTTGCCTGGACGTGGATCATGGCCGGGTCAAGAAGGGCGTTAATTTTGTTCATTTAACCGACGTTGGTGATCCGGTAGCCATTGCTGCTGCTTACGAAAAGCAGGGTGCTGACGAATTGGTCTTTTTGGACATTACGGCAACTAACGAAAAGCGGCCAGCAATTGTGGATACCATCGAAAAGGTGGCTGGACAGGTATTCATGCCCCTGACAGTTGGCGGTGGGATTCACAGTGTTGACGATATGCAGCGATTGTTAAAAGCTGGGGCGGATAAAGTCGCAGTGAACTCAGCGGCGGTTCGTGATCCCTCATTGATATCAGAAGGTGCCGAAAAGTTTGGTGCCCAGTGTATTGTTTTGGCAATCGATAGTAAATGGGATTCTGAAAAACAGCGTTACACTGTTTACGTCAATGGTGGTCGTGAAGCCACTGATTTAGACGTTATCGAGTGGGCAAAGCAGGGTGTTGCTGCTGGTGCTGGCGAACTCATGGTGACCAGTATGGATAAGGATGGCACTAAGAGCGGCTTTGACATTCCGCTATACCAAGCGCTGACAGCGGCGGTGAGAGTGCCCATCATTGCTTCCGGTGGTTGCGGTGAGATCAGTGATTTTAACGATGTTTTCAAGCAAACGGATGTTGATGCGGCTTTGGCTGCGTCAGTCTTTCACTTCGGTGAGTTCACGATTCCGGATGTTAAGGCAGCATTGAAGCAGGATGGAGTGACAGTACGATGACGTTAAAGCCAGATTTCGATAAGTATCCGGATGGCCTTGTACCGACCATCGTTGTGGATGATCAGACAAACCAAGTCTTGATGATGGCCTATATGAACGCCAAAAGTTATCAGCTTAGTTTAGAAAGCAAGCAGACCTGGTTTTGGTCCCGCAGTCGGCAAGAACTTTGGCACAAGGGTGAGACTAGTGGAAACACCCAAGACATTGTTGCAATCCAGATCGATTGTGACGAGGACACGCTACTGGTCCGTGTTAATCCAGCCGGACCAGCGTGCCATACGGGGCATACCAGTTGCTTTTACCGCGATATTGAACTTAATTCAGCAGGAGGAAAATAATATGCAGGACTTAGATGCACTTTACCAATTAATTTTAGACCGTAAAAACAATCCTAAAGAGGGGTCTTATACGGATTATCTCTTTACTAAGGGTTTGGATAAAATTTTGAAGAAAGTCGGCGAAGAATCTACGGAAGTAATCGTTGCAGCTAAAAATGATAGCGATGACGAATTCGTTTATGAAGTTGCCGATTTGGCCTACCATGTGCTGGTTCTCATGGCAGATCGCGGCATCAGTGTTGATCAAGTTAAAAAGGAATTGGCTGAACGTGAAGGCTTGATGAGTAAGACCAAGGAACGCCGGGATATTAAAGATTTGTAGGAGGAACGCCGATGGTCAAAGAAGCGATTAAAAAACTAAAGCCGTATATCCCAGAAAAAACGATTGCTGAAATTAAGCAGGAACAAGGCTTAACCAAATTGATTCGTTTGTCTGCCAATGAAAATGCTTGGGGAACTTCGCCCAAAGTGGCGCAAGCGATTCTGGACTGGGGCGTTAAAGACGCTAACCGTTACCCGGATAGTGAAATGACGGCTTTGCGGCAAACCATTGCCAGTGGCTTAAACGTTTCACCAGATACGCTGGTCTTTGGTGACGGGCTTGATGAAATCATTCAGCTATTGTCTCGGACGTTGCTTTCTCCCGACGATGAGGTGATTCTAACCCAGCCAACATTTTCGGAATATGCCCTTCACGCTGAAATTGAGGGCGCTAAGATAGTCGATGTCCCCGTGGACAGTAACGGGACTACCGATTTAGCCGGCATGCTGGCGGCAATTACACCAGCAACAAGCATGGTGTGGCTCTGCAACCCGAATAATCCAACCGGGACATACGTTACTCACCAGGCGATTGCTGAGTTTATGAGCAAAGTACCGCAAACAGTGACAGTCATCGTTGATGAAGCTTACATAGACTTTGTCACGGCTGAAAAACAGGCTTCAGTTACTGATTTACTACCTCAGTTTGATAATCTAGTGGTATTACGCACCTTTTCGAAGGCGTACGGCTTAGCTAACTTTCGGGTGGGCTTTGCAGTCGTTGCACCACAATTAGCAAAGATCCTGCAAACAGTGCGCTTACCATATAATTTAAGTACCTTTGCAGAGATTGCGGCAGAGGCGGCGTACAGTGATCAGCAATTTGTTCAGCAAGTGGTTGAAACCGTTGCGGATGAACAGCAAAAATGGCTGTCTTTTTTCAAAGAATTAGGCTTATTATATTATCCATCGCAAGCAAATTTTGTGTTTTTTAAGATTGATGATGCTTCGACAATCAGCCAGAAGCTACTAAGCCACGGGTACCTTGTTCGTACGGGTTTAGGACCTGATTGGTTACGAATTACGGTTGGTCAGCCTGCGGATAATCAAGCTGTTCAGCAATTGATTAGAGAGTTTGTTAACAAACAATAATTGTAAAAAAGTGTTGCCAAGTTCGGTAAAATAACGAATTTAGTAACACTTTTTTGTTGTTATAACGTATCTGATATTGTTACAATTAACGTGGAGATTTATAAATCCATAAATTTTATTTTTAGACAATTTTAAAGGATAGCGGATGCTGTTAGGAGGAACGAAAAATGGCACAGGCTGCATATATTTCGCTGTCTTGTCTGCCATTACCGACTTTTATTGAGGGTCGCCGGGTAGAACTTAAACCGGATGGTAGTAAGATGAACCAAGTTCATTTGGAGTACTTTGTGTTTGTTTTCGTACGCAAGGGACGCCTTAACGTGATTCAAAATGACGTTGAACAGCAGATTAATGAGGGTGAAATCTTTATCATGACCCCGGGATACCATAAATATGTGTGGTGGGCCGATGAAGAAACGGTGAAACTAGACTGGATCTACGCCTATGTTGCTGGTGATTGGCATGTTCAATCGTCATTGGCGCCCGCCAAAAATTCAATGAAAACGTTGATGCTTCATCCACCGGTACCAGTACAAACGCTTTTTTTAATGCAGCATCGCTCAGTTGAACAACCTGAACGGGTTTATGAGATGGTAGACCAGCTAGTTTCCAAAGAGTTGAACTGTAATTCTAAGCAGTTTTTTGAGGCCCAGTCGATTTTCATTAAATTATTATCCTGTTTGCAGACGCAAGACAATGCTAAAAACGAGTTGACTCAGATGTCATTGTCAATTCAGAGATTTCTCAAGAAAAACTTCAATAAAAAAATTACTGCTGCGACGTTAAGCGAGCATTTTGATGCACGGCCAAACTATATCGTGCGTGTTTTACGGCAGACGATTGGCATGTCACCAGCGGAGTTTTTAATGCAGTATCGGATGGAAGAAGCAGCCCAGTGGCTATTAAATACGGATACCACGGTTGAAGATATTGCTTTGAACGTCGGTTTTCAAAATATTTACTATTTTTCAACGTCATTTAAGAAGTACACGGGTGTTTCACCGACCAAGTACCGTCAGAATGCAAAAGCAAAATAATCTGAGTGGTACTACGTAGAGTTTGAAAGGTAACATCAATAAGCGTTATTCCGATTTTTGGCGGGATAACGCTTATTGATGTTCACTGGTTCAATTGGGCCTCAACATGCTCAATAAATAATTAGATTAAAATGAGATTTCTATGTGAAAAACTATTGACAAGGTTTTAGGATGATGCTTTAATAACAACATAAACATTTTAATCATTTTCTCATTTTATAACATAGCTCTTATTTAAGGGGCAAAAGAGAGGTCTTACATATGGAAAGTACACAAGCAGCAACAACTGACACCGAGAAAATGTCAGTAATGGATTATGTTTATAAGGTTTCAGCCGGTGTTTCAAACGCCGTCTTGGTTATGTTGGGGATTGGGTTGTTAACACAATCAATCGCTAACTTCGTTCATTGGCAGGCCTTATTCCAAGTTGGTTCAATTGCCCAATGGTTACTGGCACCCGCGTTTGGTGCCGCGATTGCATCACAAATGAAGGTTAACACGCTGGTTCTCTTCAGTGCCATGATTTCATCCACTGTTGGTGCTAATGCCGTTTACTTCACAGGAACAGCAATGCACGCCGCAACTGCTACTGGTAACAAGATGGTTGAAGCAGCCCAATCAGGGATCTTCACCACTGGTCAACCTATCAGTGCCGTTGCAGCTGGCTTAGTTGCCGTTTTAGTTGGTAAGTATCTTACTGGTAAGACACCACTAGATATGATGCTGGTTCCTCTGGCAGCTACGTTAGTTGGTTCAATTGCCGGTCTTGGATTAGCAAGTGTTACCACACCTGCTTTGAACTGGATGAGTGCTTTCATCGCCCAATCAATGCAAGTTAACCCAGTTATCGGTTCAATCTGTGTTTCTCTTGCTTGGTCATTGTTCTTGATGACACCTGCATCTTCAGCTGCTTTGTCAGTTGCCGTTATGCTGTCACCTTTAGCTGCCGGTGCTGCTTTGGTTGGTACCACCGCTCAATTCGTTGGTTTTACCGCTATCTCATGGCGTCAAAACAAGATCGGTGCTAACATCGCTCAAGGGATCATCACTCCTAAAGTTCAGTTCCCTAATCTATTGAAGAATCCGCGTTTGGCAATTCCATCATTTGTTGCCGCTGGGGTTTGTGCACCACTTGCAACCGTCTTCTTCGGTTTCAAAGTTTCTTACACCCTTGGTGGTTTGGGATTGAACTCATTGATTGCACCAATCAACTTGGCTTCAAGCAGTATGCCAATGTTCATCGCCTACATGGTAATGGCAGTTTTGGCACCAGCCGTAATCTCACTGGTTGTTTACCACTTGCTTGCCGCAGTTGACTGGGTTAAAGACGAACAGCTTCACTTGGAAATCGTTTAATCGAGAGTGTGACACAACTCGGTAGATTCCAGAATATAACACAAACAAATGCGTGTGCCGTCGATCTTGAACGGTATACGCATTTGTTTGTGTTATATGGCCGGAATCTGAGTTGTGGAGCCATTTTAGGCTAGATAGAATAGTGCTCAAAAGCAAATTTATAGTTGTATTTCAGTCAAGAAACCAGCTGAAATTTCTATCAATATAGACTTATAGCACTGCTTTTGTATTTTAACCGTGACGCTTTTTTCTATGGTAGTAGAAGGCCCCAAGCAGGACTGCTAAAACGATGACACCTATCAGTACAAACATTGACGCTTCTTCAAACCAGCCTAGGACTGCTTGCCAATGCGATCCAGCCAGGTTGCCAGCGTTGATCAGCACGGTATTCCATATCAGGGTGCCTAACGTGGACAAACCGGCAAACGACCAAAAAGGATACTCGGCCATCCCAGCAGGAATGGAGATTAGACTGCGTACTACTGGAACAAATCGGCCGTAGAAAATCGCGATTCCGCCACGTCGATTAAAGAAGTTACCAGCACGTTCAATATCGGTTTGTTTCAAGCGAAGCAAGCGCCCGGCTCGGGTATTAACAAATTTGCTAAGGCGTTCTACTGAAACGAGTCGACCAACGCCATATAAGAGGATGGCGCCGATAATTGAGCCGATGGTGGCGGCTATAATCGCTCCCCAGACAGTTAGGTGAGTGGTCAGCGTCAAAAAACCGGTAAAGGTGAGGATGACCTCAGAAGGAATGGGCGGAAAGACGTTTTCTAATGCAATCAAGAAAACAATTGCGAGATAGCCGTATTGATTAATGAGTGTCATGATCGTTTGGGTATTCATTAGGCGTCTCCTTATGACGTAGTAGAGGATACTTATTACATCAGTTTATCGAAGTTCTAATGCTTCAGTCAATTATCTGTTACTGAGCTAAGAGATTCTTAAGAATTTAACTCATTGTCAGTTCTGACGGATTATTAAGGGTGCGGACGCGTATGGTATCGGGCACTGCTTGGAGGTCATCTACCAGCTGTTTTGTCTGATTCACAGCCGTTAAATCAACGTTTACGAGCATGTAGCCGTAGCCACCGCGAATGTTGCTGATCATCTCTAAGACGGGGACGTGATAATGACGGAGCACGGTAGAAATATCATTCCAAAATTCCGGGCGTGAATTAAAGAAAAGGGTTAATCGGTTGGGACTGGTAAAGGGTAAATCAGCAGTTGGAAAGTTTACCGAAGCTCGAATTATGCCAGTCTCAAGAAAGTCACGGGTATTTTATAAAGTTAAGTTAGCGCTTTTGGAGAGCGCTTCAACGGTGTTACCGCCGAGATGCGGCAACATGACGATGTGTTCATGGTGTTGCAGTACGGTGGTTGGAAAATCGGTAATGTAGCGACTGAACTGACCTTGATCTAGCGCAGAAATGACGGCTTGATTGTCGACCAGCTCACCACGGCCAAAGTTTAATAAGACGGCGTTTTTACGCATAAGACGAAATCGTTCGGCATTCATGATGCCTTCAGTCGTTTCTGTCAGAGGCAGCAGGAGAACCACAAAGTCGGCGATGGCTAAAACTTCATCGATGGTTTCTAATTGTTGGACAGACTGGAGATTTTTAGGGCTGCGATTATAGCCGACAACTTGCATCCCTAAGTGGTAGCAATTATCTGCCAGTCGCTGGCCAATGGCACCTAGGCCTAGAATGCCGATTGTTTTACCATATAGTTCATTGCCGATGAACTGGTATCTGGTTGCTTCCGCTTGTAACTGAAGGTGGTCACCTGTAAGTGATGCGGTATGTTCAATGGCTGCTTGCAGTGGTCGCGCACTGGCAAATAGTGCCTGAATGACCAGTTCGTTAACTGCATTGGCGTTAGCTCCTGGTGTGTTAAAAACGGCAGTCCCATTTTGCGTGCATGCCTCAATGTTGATCGTGTTCGTCCCAGTACCAGAGCGGGATACCAGTAATAAATGCGGTGTGATCAGTTCATCTGGTACTTTTGAACTACGCACAAGGATTGCGTCAGGTGCACTGGTGTCTTTAATTTGAAAAACGTTACCGGCAAACTCACTCACGTTAAATTCATCGATTGCTTTTACTTGATACATAATTTTTCCTCCAAAATCGATTCTCGAGTATAATAAATACAAAATTTTAAGTCAGAGGTGAAGTTGATGCACATTGATTTCGTGAAACTTTCCAAGGATCATCCCACAATTGGTGAAGGTGGTCAAACCAAAGACACCACCTTTGGTCAGTACGTGGAAATTGGCAGTCAGAACTTTATCGATAACAGTACGATTGATGACTACACCTATACGGGCCAATTATGCTTTATCCAAAACAGCGAACTGAAGAAGTTTATCAGTATGGCCGCGATGGTCAGAATTGGACCGACTAACCATCCTTATAATAGACCAAGTCAGCACATTTTTGCATATAACGGTACGGGTTATGGGTTCGGCGATCCTGATACGGCATTTTTACAGCAACGCCGAGAATTAAAGACGGTGATTGGTAATGATGTCTGGCTGGGCCATGACGTGGTTGTCCAAGCTGGCGTAACGGTTGGTGATGGTGCCGTCATCGGTGCCGGTGCGGTGGTGACTAAGGACGTTGAACCCTATACGATTATCGGCGGTATTCCCGGAAAGAAGATCAAGGATCGTTTTCCGGATGAAATTAAAACGGATCTGGAGAAGATTGCTTGGTGGGATTGGTCGCGAGAAGAACTTGAAGCGAACTACGCCGATTTTAGATTACCCATTGAGGAATTTGTGGCTAAACATTTGAAGTAGAGATGGTTGATTGAAGAACTCTGATACTAGAGTTCTTTTTTATATAAAGCGCAATTTACTCAAGAAGTGATTGCATCTTGCCCCGATTGGCGCTACGGTTATAGTTAAAAAACTTTTCGGAGGGCGCATGACATGGCCGATGACGAACAGCACGTGGCGATGCAGTTGATTATAGTCGCTGGAGACGTTAAAAAACAGGTGTTTAAGGGAGTTGAATTTGCTAAGAAGGGACTGATTCAAGAAGCGCGCACGATGTTAGATGATGCTGAAAAGCGTTTGGGTGAGGGACATCAAGTTCAAAGTCACTATATCAGTGAACACGTTAACGAAGATGAGGGACCTTCTTTGCTCATGGTTCATGCTCAAGATCATTTGAGCATGGCAATGACCACGATTACATTTGGTCACGAATTAGTCGCCGTTTATGAACGGTTGGAGCAACTAGAAAAGTGATTTAACACGAACTATTTTCATATATTTTAAATTAATGTTCATAATTAGTTTGAATGCCTAATGGATAGATGATAGTATTAAGATATTGATAATATAAAACCGAATGAGGGGTAATGGAACGTGGAGACTGTTAAAAACGATCGTTCAGTTGTAAAGAATTTAATTTTGGGTTTTCAGCATTTATTGGCAATGTATTCTGGTGATATTTTAGTTCCGTTACTCGTTGGTGGGGCGCTTCATTTTAGCACCGCTCAGATGACTTATTTAGTTTCAATGGATATCTTCATGTGTGGCATTGCAACTTTGCTACAGTTGAAGCGAACTGTACTCACTGGGATCGGGCTACCAGTTGTGCTAGGATGTGCCGTTGAATACGTGGCACCACTTCAAAGTATTGGGAATCATTTTGGCTGGACCTACATGTATGGCGGCATCATCGCAGCGGGGATTTTTATTATCTTAGTCGCTGGTCCGTTTGCCAGTTTACGTCGCTTTTTTCCGCCAGTAGTGACGGGTTCGCTGATTACGCTGATTGGCTTCACGCTGATTCCAGTGGCATTCCAAAATCTTGGTGGCGGTGATGCGACGGCTAAAAGTTTTGGCTCACCCGTCAATTTAACGCTTGGTTTTACCACCGCGTTAGTCATTATTGTGATCAATATCTGGGGTCGTGGGTTTCTTAAACAGATTGCGATTTTAATTGGTATCTTAGTCGGTACGTTACTGGCGATTGCGCTGGGCAAAGTTGGCTTTGCACCCGTCAGTGCGGCACATTGGTTACAATTACCACGTCCATTTTACTTTGGCGTACCACGTTTTGAGTGGTCATCCATTGCCACAATGATTTTGGCGGCTGTGACTTGTATGATTGAATCCACCGGTGTTTACTTCGCTTTGGCGGAAATTACCGGACGTGATTTAGATACCAAGGACTTAAAACATGGTTACCGTTCTGAAGGGTTAGCCGCAATTTTGGGTGGCATATTTAACACCTTCCCATATTCGACTTTCTCACAAAACGTTGGGATCGTTCAATTATCTGGAATCAAAACCCTTCGGCCAGTTTACTATTCAGCTTTTCTACTCATTTTCTTGGGACTAATTCCTAAGTTTGGCGCCATTGCAACCTTAATTCCTTCCGCTGTTTTGGGTGGCGCGATGCTGATCATGTTCGGTATGGTGGGTGCTCAAGGGATTAAGATGCTGATGAAAGTTGAACTCAATAACCGTAATTTACTGATTATTGCTGTATCAGTTGGTTTAGGGCTAGGTGTGACGACACAGCCGCAATTATTCCAGTTCTTACCAGCCGAAGCACAAACAATTCTCAGTAATGGGATGGTTGTGGGGAGTTTTACCGCCGTTATTTTAAATATTTTATTGAATAATACGTCGTTAAAACATAAGGTTGAAGATTAAGCGTCACGGCATGATTTAGAGAGAATGTAAACCACCGTTAAACGATGGTTGATTGGTATCACACTAGTCAAATCTCATTAAATTTTAATCAAAAAAGGTCATCAAATCTGCTAAGATAAATTTGCTAAATACTTGTTGGCATACGATTTTGCCGTCGTGTGCAGAATGAAGGACCGCAATAACGAATTCGTTATTGTGGCCCTTTTCTTTAACGCACAATCTTTGCATTTTTACTGAATTTTCAATATGATAACGGCAATATTAATAAGGGGGTGGATGATAATGCTATCTGAAGAGTACCGGAATCGACCGTTGCCAGCAGAACTAGAAACAATTTCCGTTTCTCAGCAGTCGGCAAACCAGTTACACAACAGTTATGCCTGGTTGGATGTGAAGGGTGAACGGCCCTTCACCAGTTTAATTTTCCCAGCTGGCACCGATGAAGTTGCCTTGTATCATTTCATCGATAATGCTACGTTGAATCATCATCGATTAGATCGGTTTATGAACCGGTCAGTGACGGCAACTGATGTTTTGGGCAGTTTTAGCACCAGTGAAGTTGAGCCAGTAGCCGAGCAATATTTAGGCAGCTATTTATTGCAGCAAAGTCAGCGAAATGACCTGTTGCTGCCCTTGATGAACGTGCTGGCGTTAGCAAATTACGACGTGATTGGGGTCTTTGCAGTGATGACAACGGCAACGACCGACTCGTTACCCGATACACTTATTGAGTTAAGTGCCCGGTTGCTGGCCCGTTTGGCACCTAATCTCATCACGCTAACCCACGTGCCAGAGGAGACCGATTATGTCTTACCACCGCACCTGATAGTTGCTGTAGAGGATGCTGCGGGCACTTCAAGTGACATTCCCGTTGCACTCCTAGACTGGTTACCGGATCATCTAACGAAGATATTGACGGTAGCAGATGGTGATGAGATTGGACTGCTTAATGTGTTGAACGAACAAACAGATGATAATAGTTTGGTCATCCGTGATTGGCTAGTCCGTAATGATGACAACCAAAAGACTTTTTCACAGTGGGTTTTTCAACATCGTCAGCAGGTTAAATAAGCTGATTTTTAATGATTAAACCCAGCATATCTATGGTATGCTAATGGTTAATATAATAAAGGAGCAACTTGTGATGAATAATATTTATTTAGCAGCCCCATTCTTTAGTGATGGTCAAAATGACCGTGTTAACGAGGTCGTCAGTTTATTGCGCGCCAACTCTACGGTCGCTGATAACGGTATTTTTATTCCTTCTGAGCATCAGCAGGAAGATTTGGAATTTGGTACTTTCAAGTGGCAAGTTGCAACGTTTAATAGTGATGTTCGGCAGATTCGCAAAGCTGACGCGGTAGTGGCTATTTTAGATTACCAATACGAAGAAACTAAGGAAAATGAACCAGATTCAGGGACCGTTTTTGAAATTGGTGCAGCATGGCAAGCTGGTATTCCAGTGATCCTTGTTCAGTATGACGAAAGCAAGAAGCTTAATTTAATGCTGGCACAGTCATACACCGCTTTTTATAACGGCAAAGAAGCGATTCAGGCATTGAAGGCTTATGACTTTAATGATCTCGAACAGCACTATACGGACAAAGAAGTCTTTTAAGTTAGAACAACAAAAAAGCTGACTGCCTAAGCAGTCAGCTTGAATAATGGCCCTATGTGCATTCACCAAATAGTGAATAAAGAAAAATTGGTGATATGTACGTTTGTTTTCCATTGATTATAGTACCATGAGAGAATGCTTCAATTCAATAGCATATTGAGATAGTAACATACTTGAAACAAAGGCACCCTGAATGACTATTTAAAATAGTTTTCGGGGTGCCTTTTAATTAATACAATGCGTCATGAACGGCCAGCGCTAACTTTGCACGACTAACATCGGTTTTTCCCAGCGTGTTAAAGCCGTTTTTACTGGCTTTGACTTTGCTGTAATTGTAAATGTTTGGTGTTGTGCTGTTAGCAGACATGGCATCTTTTGGGTTTGAAGAATGTTGTAATCCTATTGCGTGTCCCATTTCATGTGCAATAATGTTCGCGTATTTAAACGTTCTGGCTTTGGCGTCAATTTTTTGGGTGATGATGTGATGCTTTTGAGTGTTGATCTGCTTTTGAGCCTGATTGATCTGTGCAGTTCGGTAGCTATTGTACTGATGAGCAAAGTTAGCTTGGCGAGCGATTTTATGACCGTAAGCTAAAATTCGGTTATTGGTCTTAGTAACGGTCGTTGAAGTCGATTGATTGATCATTTTATTTCGAATCAAAGAGAGCTGTTGATTGTAATCTGCCTGCTCCAGTAAAATTTGGTGCTGGACTGGCCTCCACCAAGCGTCGGCGCTGGTGTTTCTGGTAGTCATGTTGATGGTCATCGTATGATTGGTTTTCGTCCCCTTGGCAAAAACAGTATGGCCTAGTTTCTGATTCCAATATGACATGGCTAATTTAGCACTTTTTTGAACTTGTGCATTGCTGCTTGCAATGTAAACTTTAATAACTTCCTGCCGTGTTAGGGCAGTTTGGGACGCGTAGTTTAGCCCGTAGCGGTTAGCGAGCGTCCTCGCATTGTATTTGTAGTAGGTCTTACTTTGCCTCAACATAGACGAACTAGGCGTCAGTGTCGCAGCGTGTCCCGTCGTTTCCTGAGTAGAAAGTGGCAGTGCAACTGCCGTTAGTAAAGTTGCGGCCACAGCAAAAAAACGTCCTCGTTTCAAAATGATTCCCCCTCTAAAAGAATCCCTATTCATTGTGACAATGTGAATTGTATGTAATTGTATTGTATGTGATACATTTTGAATCTTCAACGAATATGCGCTTTTTTCGAAAGGTGTGTGATCTTTCTATGAACTTGCCTTAAATGGGTTCAGAATCCTGTAAAATAGAGGTAAACGGAGGTATTGACCTATGACTAAAATATTGCTGATCAATGCTGGAAGCTCCTCGTTAAAATGGCAGCTGGTAAAAATGCCAGCAGAACACGTGATTGCTTCGGGTCAAGTGGAGCGCCTCAATTTACCAGGTACCATCGTAAAGGTCAAAGTGGGCGGCAAGAAAACTAAAGAAGTGGTAGAGACTTTAGATGAAATTACGGCTATCGACCGAGTTTTGAAGCGCTTGATCACGGTTGGTGGCGTTGAAACTTTGGATGAGATTGAAGCAGTCGGACACCGAGTAGTAGCTGGAGGCACAGTGTTTAAAGGACCGGTGAAGTTGATTCCAAGTCGGATCAATCAGTTAAAGGAATTGAGCGAACTGGCGCCGTTGCACAATCCGCTGGAAGTAAAGTGTATTGAGCTGCTAGCACAACGATTATCAGGTGTGCCGCAATATGCTGTTTTTGATAGTGCTTATTTTCACAGTTTGCCAGAAAAGACGGCGATTTATGGTATCCCGTATGAATGGACTAAAAAGTATCAAATTAGACGTTATGGTGAACACGGTATTTCGCACCAGTATTTGGCACAACAAGCAGCGGCGACGCTTAAGCGACCGCTGAATGAGCTAAATCTGATTACCATGCACTTAGGCAGTGGCGCGTCAATCACAGCGGTAAAGGATGGCCGGCCATATGATACTTCTATGGGGCTAACGCCGGTCACTGGGGTGATGATGGGAACGAGAAGTGGGGATGTTGACCCAACTTTAGTACCGTATTTGATGAAACGACTGGAGTTAGAAACACCCGAGGTTGTGATTCAAGAATTGAATGCTTCTTCGGGATTGCTTGGTGTTTCAGGGGTGTCCTCAGATATGCGTGACCTCCACGAAGCTGCCGAGGAAAACCAACGTGCTAAACTGGCATTGGACATGTTCGTCAACCAAGTGGTGAAGCTGGTGGGCGGTTACTATACGGAAATTGGCGGTGCGGATGCATTGGTATTTGCTGGCGGTATCGGTGAAAAAGATCCGGAAATTCGTCAGGCAGTTATTGAAGGTCTGCGCGTTTTGGGGATTAAGATTGATACCGTACGCAATGAAGCTGGTCAAACCGGATCGTTGGAAGCTCAGGATAGCTGTGCCAAAATATTACTGATTCCGACTAACGAAGAGTTAGCAATGGCTCGTGGTGTACAGCAACTGATGGATGAAGAAAACTAATTGTGGGTACTTTGTTATTGAATACCAAACAGCGCAATTCCGGTATTTTATGGAATTGCGCTGTTTTTAGTGTTCAAGTTGAATCCTATAGTTTTTTAATCCAAGATTGTGCGGCCATTAATTCCGTTTGTGTCAGATGATGGGATTGGTGGTTTTTAAAGACATCAACGGTTACGTGGGCATCCGTTAGTTGCTGGATCAATTGATCAAAGTTATCTTCGGAAACGATGGGATCTACGTCTCCGTAAGTGGCGAATGTCCGATAGCCGGTTAAATCCGCGATTTGGTGTGGTGGCGTAATCATCATTGGGTGCAACAAAACCGCAATTTTAAACGGTGTCGTCTTATTCAACATGGCGTAGGCTGCAATGTTTGCACCGTTAGAGAAGCCAAGGACAATGAGGTGGCTGGCATCCAACTGGTAACGCGCAGTTTCCTGTTCGATAGCACTTAGTAGCCAATCGGTTTCCTGATTTAAATTATCCAAGTCAAACGTGCCGTCCTCGTGTCGGATGAAGTAACGGTTACTACCATGTTCCTTGATTCGGCCGCGGATGCCTAATTTGGGGTGTTCTGGAAATAAAAAGGTCGCGATTGGTAGCAGATCACTCTCATCGCCACCGGTACCGTGTAACATTAACACCGGAGCTAGGTCAGTTCTGCCAGTGAAAAAGGCAGTATGAATTTCATTTGCCATTAGTTCATTCCTCCTCAGAGTTAAACGGAATCAAATTAGCTTCGATAGCTGCTCTTTGATCCTCTAGAAAAGGTGGCAACTCCAAGCGGATGCCAGCTTCTTCATACGTTTCATCGACCAGAAAACCGGGGCCGTCAGTGGCTATTTCAAATAATACGCCTGGAGCAGTCCGAAAATATTCTGATTGAAAGTAGAAGCGTTCTACAAAACCGGAATCGTGCAATCCAGCCCGTTGAATTCGCTGAATCCACTCCTTCAAGCTATCGGTGTCAGGAGTTCGGAAAGCCATATGGTGAACAGAACCGTAACCTTGAATACTGTCGGGTAAAATGAGACTGCCTTCAACAATGACCTGAGCACCGTGACCGCCATCGTGAAGTTCATAGAGAGTTTGAGAACCTTGGCTTTCAAGTTTAGTAAAACCCATGACACTGGTTAAAATGTTACCAAGGTGATCCGGCTGGGAAACGGTGATGATGGTTGGTCCAAGGCCACTGATTGCGACATCACTAGGGACTGGGCTATGACGATAAGGTGTGCCTCCCGGTAGGCCAGAATTATGTTCGTCAGAAATCAATTGATAACGTTGTTCATCAAAATCGTAAAAGGGAAGTGTTTTAGCGCCGAACTGCTCCTGAATAGAATCAGTTTTGATATGATACTGTTCAAAGCGGTTTTGCCAATAATTCAATGCCACATCGTTTGGTACTCGGAAGCCAATCCTGGAAATACTATTTTTACCGTAGTGGCCGCTGGCAATTCCGGGAAAATCGAAGAAGGTCAGGTCAGTGCCGGCAGTTCCCATATCATCAGTGAAATAAAGGTGATACGTGGCGACATCGTCTTGATTAACTGTTTTTTTAATTAAATGCAGGCCTAAAATTGCTGTCATAAAATGAAATATTCTTGGTGCGCTTGAAGTGATTGCGGTGATGTGATGTAAACCGATCAAATCAGTTTTTTCCATGTTGATTCCTCCAATGCAACGCTTAATTTTGAACGTATTATGACAGATTATTGGGGTGGGGACAATGATGTTGGCTTGGTTGTAGATTAATTGGGTTCCAGCAAGCAGAGAGCTGCATGTAAGTCAGAACCGGCATAAATCCAAAACCAGGATTTTTGCCGGTTCCGCCTTACACTTCGCTCTCTAAGTGCTTGCTTCCACACCTTGTTGTCACACAACAGTAAATGAACTGTAATTCGCATGTTTTCCCTCTGTTTCATTCTTGCGTTACACTAGTAGTAATTAATAAATTAGACTAAGGGGATTTACATGAAAACTAATCAATTATTGAAGAGAATTTTTGCCGGATCATTAGCACTTGTTAGCGCCTTAACCGTGGGGACAACCGCCTTTGCCGCTAAGACTAAGATTGCCGATGTTTCGCAATATCAGGGGAATATTAACTGGTCAAAAGCTTCTAAAGATTTACGAATGGTGATTATTCGGGTTAAGCATGGTAATCCTGGTGACGCTGATTACCGAGTCGATCCTAAACGTGACGTGAACGCAAACGGTGCCCACAAATATGGCACACCATTTGGTCAATATGATTACACCGAGTTCAATAGCACGGCTGATGCTGTGAACGATGCGCGCCAATTCTATGCCTTATCCAATAAGAACGCCAAATTCTATGCTTTGGATAATGAACACCGTGTTTCCGGTGCCAAAGGGCATGAACAAACCTATGTTAACGCTTGGTATAACACCATGCGGACTTTAACAAAGAAACCATTGGTCTATTATTCATACCAAAGTTTTGTCAGAGAACACAGTATTAATTATTCTAAGTTTAATGGGTCATGGATCGCTAATTACTCACAAAAACCAAACGTCTCAACGGATTTATGGCAATACAGTAGTACGGGTTCACTTTCAGGTATCAGCGGCCACGTTGATTTGAGCCGGACGGTGGATAATTCAACCGTAACAAAGTGGTACACCAACACGCCTAAAGATAGTTACTTTAGTAGTGTAAAGAACGGTCAGAAATTACGGGTAACTCGTAATATTGGCAAATACAAAACCGCTAACTTAACTGGTAAAAAGGGAAGTTTGAAATATAATACCATTGTGACAGCTAAGGCAATTGCCCGTTCAAATGGCGGTACTTACCGTATCCAATTGAGCGATGGCAGTTACATCACTGCTAATCAGAGTTATGTGCAGGTACAATAAACTTTAGATGTTAGGGTCATCATCCTGTTTGGGTGGTGGCTTTTTTGTTACAGTTTTTTTCTTGCACCTTGCCTAATCGGGCTCCAACAAGCAGAGAGCTGCATGTAAGCAGATAACGGTAAAAATCCAAGCCCGGGATTTCCACCATTATCCCCTTACATTCCGCTCTCTAAGCGCTTGTTTCCGCACCTTGTAATCAGGCTCCACCCAGCAGAGATTTGCACCTAACGCATCAGCACTATAAATCCAAGCCCGGGATTTACAGTACTAATACGTTAGGACTCCAGTCTCTAAGCGCCGGGTTCCACACCTTACCTTAATCAGGCTCCAACAAGCAGAGAGCTGCTTGTCCACTTACATTTCGCTCTCTAAACGCTTATTTCCACACCTTGCCTAATCAGGCTCCAACAAGCAGAGAGCTGCATGTAAGTCAGAACAGGCATAAATCCAAGCCCAGGATTTTTGCCCATTCCGCCTTACACTTCGCTCTCTAAACGCTTGTTTCCGCACCTTGCCTTGCTTTCTTCCATTAAAATGCTATGATAAAAGTAACCACTATTCTGAGAGGACCGTTATGATGCAGACAACTAAAGTGACTCAGTTGAATAGTCGATTTTACTTTTGGTTTTTCCAGTCCTGATCTGTGAAGAGCCAAGAGCATTTTGTCATTAATGCAAACGGACCACACAGATCAGTTCCTGACTGTGTGGGTAAACTTCGACACCCGTACAGTCATTTGGCTGTATGGGTGTTTTATATTATAAGGAGTGTGTGAAATGAGTCGATTATCAGACAGCATGAAAAAAGAGTTAAAGCAGATTCAGCCATCATCAATTCTAAAGTTTAACCAAGAAATTTCTCAAGTACCGGATATGGTTAAACTGACCATAGGTGAACCGGATTTCAATACGCCAGACCATGTGAAGCAGGCTGCGATTCAAAGCATTGAAAACAACGAAAGCCACTACACGAATTCTCGCGGAACTGAAGGCCTCCGCAAAGCGGCTTCAAAATTCTTAAATGATAAATATAACGTCAACTATGATCCCGAAACTCAGATTTTAGTTACTACCGGTGCTACGGAAGGTATCTTCTCATCATTAACAGCGATGCTAAATCCTGGTGATACCGTCATTATTCCGACACCAATTTTTCCACAATATATTCCAGTTGCTATTTTAAATGGTGCTAAGCCAATCTTTCTTGATACGTCCGATAATGGCTTTATTCTCTCACCAGAAAAACTGCAAGCGACGATTGAAGCAAATAAGGATACCGTAAAAGCAGTTGTCCTGAACTTCCCATCTAATCCAACAGGGGTGACTTATAATCGTGAAGAATTGCAGGCACTTGCCGATGTCTTAAAACAATACGATATCTTTGTGTTAAGTGACGAAATTTATTCAGAATTGACTTATGGTGAACGGCACGTTTCCATGGGTGAATTGTTACCAGAACAGACTGTTTTGTTAAATGGTGTGTCAAAGTCTCACGCTATGACTGGCTGGAGAATCGGTCTCGTATGCGGACCAGTTGACGTCATTTCAGAAATCGGTAAAGTGCATCAATTTGCCATTACCTCTGCCACTGCTAACGCGCAAGCTGCCGCTGAAGAAGCCTTTAAGAATGGGCCAGACGATGGGGTTGCCATGCGTAAAATCTATCAGCAACGCAGAGATTTGTTGTTAGCAGGGCTTAAAGAGGCTGGTTTTGAGTGTGCCAATCCTAAGGGAGCGTTCTACCTCTTCGCTAAGATTCCAGCGAACTTGAATCAGGACAGTGTGGCATTTTGCTATGAACTCGCAAAAGAAGCCAAGGTAGCGGTTATTCCTGGTGCTTCATTTGGACCTGGTGGTGAAGGCTACGTGCGTATCAGTTACGCTGCCAGCACCGAAGAGTTGAAGAAGGCTATCGAACGGATTCAAAAGTTTGTGGATCAGCATTAAAACGAAATCGTTGAGGAAGAGGGAAAACGCAGTGAAGTTTTTGTTATATCATGCACGTGAAGATGAGTTAGTTGCCGTTAAGGAATGGATGAAGGATCATCCTGATGTTCAGGTGGATACAAATGACGTGCCACTGACTGAAGAAACCGTTGAGTTAGCTAATGGTTATGATGGCATTGTGATTCAGCAGCATATCCCGGTAGACTCACCGAAGATTTATCAGCGCTTGCATGCATTTGGCATCAAACAGCTCACGCTCCGAATTACGGGTTATGAAATTATTGATTTGAAATTGGCTGCAGAAAATCACCTGGTAGTCACCAACGTGCCAGCCTACTCGCCCCGTTCTGTGAGTGAATTGGTATTGGCACACGTGATGAAGTTAGTTCGTCACTTAGGCATTACCCAAGCCCGTGAAGCTCACCATGATTTTACTTGGGGCGGATTGGAAGCTAACGAGATTCATAATTTAACCATTGGGATTATTGGTGCTGGTAAAATTGGCAGTGCCGTTGCCCGGATATTCAAAGCGTTAGGTTCAACGGTAATTGCAGCTGATCCAATTCATCGACCAGAGCTTGGTGATACTTTGACCTATACGGATCACGAAACGGTCTATCGAACAGCTGATATCGTTACTATGCACACCCCGTTGACTGATGAAACACACCATATGATCGATGAACACGTTTTTAAAATGATGAAACCATCTGCGTTCTTCATCAATGCTTCTCGGGGGCCCGTCGTTGTTGCGGATGATTTGGTGAAAGCACTGGAAACGGGTGAAATCGCCGGTGCCGGAATTGATACCATCGAGGGCGACAGTCAAATTTTTAGTCAGAACTGGTCTAATAAAGATCTGAATAATCTACCACTGGAAAAATTACTGACTATGCCCAACGTCAGTGTTAGTCCACATGTCGGCTTCTATACGGACGCCGCTGTAGCTAACATGGTAGAAATTGCTTTAGATGACGTTTTAACCATTGTCAAAGGCGGTACAAGCCGTCACCAAGTAACTGAATAAGTTGATTGAATTTTAAATCGCACTACCAGATTGGAGGTGCGATTTTTTGGTACGAATAGTGTAAAATATTCTTGAAAAGAGAGTAAAGGACGGTGCTTGAGATGGATCTGCCACAGGCGTTTTATTTTGAAGCGGGCGAACCCGCTGTGTTACTGCTACATACATTTTCCGGTACGCCTAACGATGTTCGCATTATGGGGCGAGGTTTGCAGAAGTTAGGGTATACAGTTTTAGGTCCCATGTTTACGGGACATGGCACCGCGGATCCACGGCAGATTTTTAAAACCGGTGATCCCGACCATTGGTGGCTGGATACGAGAACGGCGATTCAGCAACTCATTAAGGATGGGCACAGTGAGATTGCAGTTTTTGGGGAGTCTTTGGGTGGCTTATTCGCAATGAAAGCTTTAGCGGAGTTTGATGAAGTAATCGCCGGTGGCACAGTCGACACACCGCTTTTTACAGTGGATACAAGCCGTGTCGCTGCACGTTTCTTGGTGGAATGTCGTGGCTGGTATGAAAAAATGAAACTATCAACGGCTGAAGTCACCGAAAGAATGCAGTATTTATCGCAGCATATTGATGAGATGTTAGCAACTATTGAGACCTTCACGGGACCAGTACACGATGAAATCCGCGGTTTAACCAAACCAGTTTTTATTGCGCAGGCGGATGCGGATGAACTGATTGATCGTGATGTTGGTCAGCGATTGGCCGATTATTTGTCACCAAGTGCGCCGGTAACGTATCGGCACTACCCAAAAGCGCCTCACGTGATGACCTTCAGTCCTCAAGGCCGTCAATTGACTAAAGATATCGGTAACTTTCTAGCGGGTGTTATGCCTGTTAATCACTAAAAGGGACCGTAAGATGCTGTTAACGCATAAAAACAATCTAAGGTTAGTTTTGATATTAATCGATGAAAATCGACTGATGTCAGAACGAATCTTAGATTGTTTTGTTTTTCTCATTTTTTTTAATTTTTTTCAAAAAACTGGGAAACAAGAATCGCCAAGAAACGTTGATTTTAAGCGCTTTCAGCGTACTATATATAGTATAAGGTATACGCTAAATCAAAAGGGGGCCGAGCAAAATGAAAGAGCAACATTTTTTATGTAAAAGACGTTATTTTTGGGGGAGTTTTACAGCAGCAATGGTTTATGGGGTCACGCAGTTTCCTAAGGTCGTCGATGCGGCGACGTTTCAGCTATTAGCAAAAGTTAATCGTGAAGACGTCACGGAGGCAGTCTTTATCGGCATGGGGTTATTGTTGTGCTTAATTGGATTATTTGTTTTAGATCGTATTCATGCTCGGCGTACCCGCACAAAAAGGTCATCATCTAAACTAAAAAATGAAATGACTGAATCCGTATCAACACAGTATTAAATAGGGGGATAACGATGAAAAGAATTGATCTAACAAGTCGGCGTTTTGGTCGTTTGACCGTGATCGGTTTTGCTGGCATGGCAAAGAATGGCAATGCACTATGGAATTGTCAGTGTGATTGCGGGCAAAAATTTGTTGCTGACGGATACTTATTACGTAAGGGGAATACAAGAAGCTGTGGTTGTCTTCGCCGCGAGCGTGGCCGTGAGGTGATGAAAACGAACACGAGTTTAATTGCCAATCGTGGGAATATTAACAATTTAAAACAAGTCGGTGGAACCAGCGTGATTTCAATAACTAAAAAGCGTAAGACGAATAAATCTGGTGTACCTGGCGTGTTTTATGATAAGCGTGTCAAACGCTGGGTTGCTCGGTTAATGTTCCGTGGTAAGTATGTTTTGAACCGTAACTTTACTACTTTTGATGAGGCAGTATGCGCCCGTGAAAAAGCAGTGACCGCTTGTTTAAATCAGGTGTTGGTGCCAAGCACCATTGTGAATTAATAAAATTAATATCAGCAAAAAAGTATGTGACAAAAATCAGTAAATTTCAGAATTTAACGTGAATAATGCCCATTCCGCGAGCTTGTGGAATGGGCATTATTCACGTTAAAGAGCCGCATCTGAATTTTGACGCCAGGATAGAACTAAAGTACGGTTAGCACAAATTTTAACAAAAAATGAATTGAGATCCTTATGATGCTTCGTACTAATAGATTTGGAGACACCAAAAACATCCATTTCGTTTGATTTCAAAAAATGAATGTTTTTGACCTATGCGATTGTGCCGAGATTGACCTTTCCGGAGAGACTAATGAAGTAAGCAGCCAAACCTGAAAGCTGATGACCACCGCCACCAGTATCCGCAGCACTATGCTGATGTGATTGACCAAGGTTAGCAATGGTATCACGGTGAACCTGGTCAGTTTGTTCCGTATCTTTTGAAGTTGCCTCAGTGGTGTAAGTACGGGAAATTTGTTGATGCTTTTGGCTATTCTGCTGAGCTTGGTTCGTGTTCTCAGAGTGTTGCTTATTATTGCTGCTTTGAGCTTTATTTGCAGTCTGAGTTGCTTGAGGAGCAGACTGTGAAGCCTGACCTAGTTGGGTAATGATTGGCATCGTACTGTGCTGGAAAGGATCAGCTTGTTGATCAGGGTGGCTCACCTTGACAGTTAAGACGCTGTTTTCTTGCCCCAAATTGGTGTCACCCTTAACGTCATTACTTAAGATGGCAAAGCCATTACGTCGAAGGTTATCCAGTTCTTGTTGAATTTGAGCACGAAGGTTAGTACCTGGCAGGCCACTCACCGTTAGCTGTTTAATTGGATTGCCCGCTTCGGTGATGATATTAACAGTTGCAGTGGGGACTGACGGCGCTGTTGGTAAGGAAACGGGTGTTGTTTGTGTTTGAGCATTTGTCTCGATTGTACCAGTTGATCCTTTTTCGCCAATACTACCATTATCAGAAGTACCACCATCAGTACCGATTTGGTCTGCCTCAGTTTGTTGGATACCATAACGGCCAATTTCAATAGGAGATAATTGGTCACGTTGGACGTACATACTAAAACTGTATTTGCCCGTTAAACCGATTGGCGTTGTTTTAGACGTTATGACCCAGTTACTAGTATCCAGAGTACTGATAGAGCCGGGTTCTGGCTCGTAATAATACGTAATAACGATTGGGTTGGGATCACGAGGTGAGTTAACAGTTTGATTGATAATGCCACTTACATCGCCACTCACATGATGGAGTTTGTATCCAGCAAAGGGAATTAAATTATCAGTGGTTGTGAAGAGTTGACCTTGGGTTGCATAAGTCGTCGGAATTGAATAGGTCCAAAGTAATTTGTTCGGACTTGCGACATAACGAACAACAATCGTTGAAAGTGGTTTGTAATATAGGTTAGCAATTTGGGTGCCCCCGATAAAACGATCAGGAACTGCAGAATCGACATTACCAACAAATGAGTAGCCAGGGATATGAGTTATCAGTGCTGACTTATCTTTAATAGCGGCCCCGACTAAGCCTTGATAATGACCGGTAAAGGCATCACCATCAATTTTTTCGTTCGTTATCGCGTTAAAAGCGTTAACGACCAACTGTCCCGTTTGGTCAGTTGTGACGTGATCTGTCTGGTTATCCTGAGGCGAATCTTTTGTTGACGTACTAGACGCGCTTGTACTAGAAGATGATTCGCTAACCGAGCTTGTAGTGACACTGTTTGTTTTAGTGGTACTAGTTTTACTGGTAAATGTTGAAGATGATGAACTGCTGCTTTGAGAATGATAGGAAGTGGCCGTTGATGTACTTGAATGTGATGTTAAAGACACACTATTAGTAGTTGTAGAGCTTGTTGTAGTTGCGTCTGCTGTTGAAGTGACAGCAGTCGTATTTTGCGTCTCAGAGGCACGTACAGACATCTGCTGCAAGTGAAAACCAGTTAAAACGGTAGCTGAAAACAGACACGTTGCTAGCCATTTATTTCTCGCTGACTTGCTGAGTCTCATGAACGCCACTTCCTTTCTATTCTGGGTCCTTCGTATCTTGATTTGGAAACAATTCTGGTAATTTTTGACGCTTAACGTCTAGAATCAAATCTGCCAAGTTTGACCAATCGACAGGGGTCGGTGGATCCTGCCATATCACTTGTGTCTGACTGACTTTTTTAGAATGAAAATCAGAGATATAAATATCGGTGTCAGGTGTTAACTCGGTATCAATGATGATGTGAGCATGGTTAAAAGCATCGAGTGATTGAATAACATAATTGGTATATAGAGTACCTTGTGAAAAGTCCACACAGATGTGAACTTGATCTCGCATTAATTCAGTTGGAACTGCATTGATCAGCGCAAACATATAGCTAAAGTATAAATTGACAGCCATCTTCTGCGTTAAATGAAGGTCCTCTCGACGCTGTAACTTGGTAATGTTGTGTGAAACAGCAACGTCGAATGCGGGATAGAGTTCTGCAAAGAATTGAACCTGTTCGGGGTCAATAAACGTTGTGGGCTCAATATAAAACGTTGTGAATTGAAAGTGAATGCTAAGTAAACTGTCTTTTAAATCGTGATTATCAACCAAATGGGTAGAGAGTAAAACATTGGTGTCTTGCAATTCACTCAAAAACTGAGTTGTTAAATCATCAACAGCGGGAATGTTAGTCGCCAGCTCCCGCATCTGATCAAAGTCCAAGTAACCTTGCGCAATGAGAAAACTGTACAAGTAGTTAAATTCGTCATCAGTTAGTGTTAACTGATCGGCAAGGAGCGTTTGGAGTTGTTGGTGCATTACCTGACTTGATTCTGTGGGCTTTATCTTGAGCAGTTGAGTCGCCCCAATGGGATTAGAGTTAAGCATTCTCAGTAGCCATACCCGCAAAAAGGTGGATAACTTTGTTTCTTGGGTTGGTTTCAAAACGTCAGGTAATTCAGCTTGAATAGCTGAAACCAAATCTTCAATCAGCGGATTTAAAGGTTCAAAGGGTTCAGAAACACCATTATATAGCGTGTAATAAAGTTGAAATAAGTGGAGCCGAATGGTGAATTCTTTACCAGCGTACAAACTGCTAGCTTGAAAGAAGTGATGTTTTTCCAAGATTGCTTCGAGTGAATCCAATGAACGGTAGAATACAGAAACACTCATGTAATTTGCGGCAACATAGTCGCTCTTAGTATATAAGTGGTTGTAGAAAAACTGATACTCTAAGGCGGTAAAAAGCGGTGCTCGATTCAAGTAGAGCAGTGTCACCTTTTGTAAAATATAAGAATTCAGTCCGAAAGCCTGCCAAATTCCTTTATTTGGTTCATCCAGGTAACTTGGTGTACCTTCTGAAACAACAGCCAAATCCGTGTTCATTGTTTCAAAATACTTATTTAACTGATAATTCGTTAGCGACAGTAATTGACCTAACTCTGCTTTGTTCAAAGTTTGGTTAGTTTGTTGGGTGAAATGTGATAAGATTTCAAGACAAATCTTATCGTTTTTCGTCAATAGAAACGTATAATCCATGGCAGCCAGTCCAATCATATTGTGCGATTAATCTTCCACCCTAAATTATACTTTATTATAGTCTATTTGTGTTTATTAATCAGTCAATCTGCTGAATTCATTTTGTCAATTTTTTTAAAAAAATCAAAAAAAGTGGAAGACTCGAAGTGTTGAATTTACGGGCATTTCAAGCCATAATTAGTCTTGTATTAAAGGAGCTCTTGCTTGACGTTTCAACATGGCTAACTACCTGGAATTAGCTAGGGAATTTAATACAAGGGTTAATAACATTACATCATTCATTTTTTTGCAGTCAGACAAATTGGTGGTTCTGGGAGTGTTTCAACAGCGAAGTTTAGTATTGGAGAGAATATTAAGCTGACCACAACTGCTGAGCTACCTGTTTATCACTGTAATTTATGGATTAGTAATGGAGTTGTATTTGTCGAAGCGTGGGGGCGTAACGACAACTTGCAGCGATCAAATAAGGGCGTTTGGTGACGACGAATCATTTAAACGCTTGCGGTAGTTTATACATACCGCGGTACACAAACTTTACTTCGTGTTTCTCAGCAAAAGTAGGGTTATCATTAAAAAACGGACAACCAGCGTGTAGGGCGTTGGTTGTCCGTTTTTTATATTTTTGAATGCTGATTTTCATACATGAACCATTATCTTTTGATGAGTCTGACCCGATAAACGGCCTCAATGGCACTTAACTGATCAATGATAGCGGCGTCTTGTTTTTGTAAGTGGTTAACATCGATGATGGTATAAGCCACCTTATCTTTCGCTGCGTTACTCATGTTTTCGATGTTAATGTTGGCATTGGCCAGGATCGTTGCAATTTGGCCAACCATGTTAGGAATATTTTGGTGCATGACAGTGATTCGGTAGGGTGTACCAAATGGAACCTGTAAATTAGGTAGATTGACACTGCTTTGCACATTACCGGTTTCCAGGAAATTCATGATGGTTTCAGCACCTTGTACGGCACCGTTGGTTTCTGCTTCACCAGTTGAACCGCCAATGTGCGGGGTCACTACAACGTCTTTCCGGTTTAAAATTTCGTCACTGCCAAAATCGGTAAAGTAGCTTTTTGCCTGACCGCTGTCCAACGCCTTGATCATTTCAGCATTGTTTACGATACCGCCACGGGCAAAGTTGAAGACCGTCACACCAGGTTTCATTGCCGTAAACTCATTAGCACCAATCATCCCCGTTGTTTCTTCGTTTTTAGGAACGTGAATGGTAACGTAATCAGCATCTTTCAGTGCTGCTGGCAGTGTTTTAGCCCGGTGAATGTCAGTGGAGATCCGCCATGCGGCATCGGATGAGAGGTAAGGATCATAGGCAATGACCTTCATGCCGAGCTGACTAGCAGCGTTGGCCACTAACGAGCCAACGTGACCAACGCCAATCACTGCTAGCGTTTTTCCTAGTAGTTCCTGACCACTGAATTTGGTTTTATCGTGTTCTGTTCGTTTTGAAATATCGGCGCCACTGTTATGCGCAGCGTAATCGGCAGCTGCAAAGAGGTTTCGAGAGGCCGCAATCAGCATGGCAATCATGAGTTCTTTCACGGCGTTGGCGTTACTTCCTGGGGTGGTGAAGACGGCTGTACCGTTTAC
The DNA here is from genome assembly GCF_059704265.1 of Secundilactobacillus sp. MJ173. Lineage (NCBI taxonomy): Bacteria > Bacillati > Bacillota > Bacilli > Lactobacillales > Lactobacillaceae > Secundilactobacillus > Secundilactobacillus sp. MJ173. Next base: position 14,097 of record NZ_BAAKGN010000012.1, on the reverse strand, counting down.
TGTTGCCCGATCGATGGGAACGTTATTGAAGCCCGCTCCGGCTCTAACAATGACTTTTAAATTGTTAGGCAAATCTTGTTCATGGAGGTTCACCGATCGAATCAGGTAAGCATCAGCGTCATCAGTTTGATTGATCTGATATTGATCAGTAAATCGATCCAAGCCAGCTTTTGCAATTGCGTTGTACGTTTTAATCTGATACATGACAATTCCTCCTATAAATTCTTTTCAAAATGATAAAGTTCATTGACCAATGCTTGCACACCTTCAAAAGGCATGGCGTTGTAAAGACTGGCACGCAAACCGCCAACACTGCGGTGACCCTTTAGATTCAACAAACCATGAGCAGTCAAATCATCGATAGCTGCTTGGTCAATTTTGGCATCGCCCGTCATGAATGGTACGTTGGTGAGGGAACGATCTTCATGTTTGACGGGGTTGTTAAATAGTTTGGACTGATCCAAGAAATCATACAGCAGACTGGCTTTCTTCTTATTGAGAGCTTCCATGGCTTCGATACCACCAATTTCTTTCAACCACTTGAGAGTTAATCCCACGGTGTAGATGTTAAAAACGGGTGGGGTATTTGGCATGGAGTTCTTCTTAGCAAACAGCTCGTAGTTAAAGACGCTTGGAATGTGTTCCACGTGTTTGATCAGCGATTTTTTCACAATAACTAGCGTCACACCTGCTGGACCAAGGTTTTTTTGAACACCCGCAAAGATCAAATCAAAATCGGTTACTTGATAATGCTGAGCCATAATGTTGGAGGACATGTCAGCCACTAGAGGCGTACCGTTTGTTTGGGGTAAATCATGGTAGGCGGTACCTTCAATGGTGTTGTTGGTGCAAATATGCAAGTAATCATAGGTATCAACGGGTAACGTTGAGGTTCGTGCTGGGAGTCGATCGTAATGGGTACCCTTAGTCGATGCCAGCGTGTCTACTTGATAACCTAAGTTAGCGGCTTCTTCACCGGCCTTAGCTGCCCAATGACCACTATCTAGCAGGGCAATACGATGATGTTTAGTGGCTAAGTTCATGGGAACTGCTGCGAACTGACCAGTGCCGCCTCCTTGGAAGAAGAGCACTTCGTAATCATCAGGAATGCTCATGAGATCGCGCAGATCTTGTTGTGCGGTGTTGATGATGTCATCAAAAAGTGCTGATCTGTGGGAGATTTCCATAATGCTCATTCCCGTTCCTCGCAACGAGGGGAGTTCGTTTTGAATCTGGTTGATAACTTGGTCTGGCAACGTTGCTGGACCAGCGGCAAAATTATAAACTGTCATGAAATTTTCCTCCAAATGAATTAAAAATTAAAAACCCTCACAGTCAAGACTGTGAGGGTGATTGTTTACAGTAGTTATAGTGGCCTCACAGTTGAATTTAAATTCGTAAATTCATCTGTGTGAGACCAATTAAGACACGTCAAGATGGGCCTACACAGATGTGACTGTAGACCAGGAGGATGATACTGTTTGCATGTTATTTGGCTTATTCAAATTGTTAGCCTCCCTTTCTTTAATTAAAATTTAACAGACGTTGGAATACTTGTCAACGAAAATTTTATAACTAACAAGCGATAAACACGCAATGGAAACGTTTTAATTTAGTCAGCTATTTTTTTCGGGGTTGCACGGACGCTTTAAAGATTGGAATTACATGAGGATAATTGTTATGATAAAAACATTCGTGAAATTTAAACCACTAACCATCAAGAAATGAGGAATAACTGCATGACTGAATTTTATTTTATCCGCCATGGACAGACTGAGGCGAATGCCCTTGGTCTAAAACAGGGCACGATTAATTCTCAAATCACGTTGTTGAACGATAAGGGAAAAGAACAGGCACGACACTTACATGACGTGTTTGATATTGGCTTTGCCGATCAGGTCATCGCCAGCCCACTGCATCGTACGCAAGAGACAGCGGCCATTCTCAATGCGACAGCAAAATTACCTACAAAAACCGATGAACGGCTACTTGAAATTTCTTATGGTCAGTGGGACGGTTTGAAAAATCTGGCGTTACAAGCGCAATATCCAGCGGTTTTTGATCCGGTTCTGCGTGACGTTTTACCCAGTTATACGAAGTACGCTACTGATGGTGAAACGTTTGATCACGTGGTAGCACGTGTCACTGACTTTATGACAGCATATGCCAATCGTTCAGCGGATGGCAAGTACATCGTCGTGACCCATGGGTTTACCGTTAAAGCAGCCGTATTAGCTGCTTTGCACCCACAAGATACCATGACGTTGCCGGAGCCAGATAATACTAGTATCACTAAAATTAGTTTGGTTGATGGTCGCTATTACGTCTGGTTTTATAATCGCCTTTACTGATTTCTGAGCTGCGTGTTAAAGGGGCTTCACCATGTTATACCACGTTTCTCCAGCGTGTGTAGAAGCTGAAACGCCTTCGTTAACATAGCCATTCTGCTCATAAAAAGGCACTAACTTTGCGAGGCAGGTTAAGGTAATAGCTTCACGGTTTTGAGTACCAGCCACTTCTGCTAATTTCGTTAATAATTTACTGCCAAGACCTTTTCCGCGAGCATTTTTAGCTACTGCAAGACTTAGTACAGTTTGGTAACGATCCGTTGCGTTGTTGGCTGTTAAGTGATCATAGAGGTCATCGCTCAGGTAACGCTCGTTTGAAGCAGGCCCAACCACGTAGCCTAAGACTTGTGATCCCTGTGAGGCAACAATAAAGGTGTCGCTGATTTGCTCGATACGTTGCGCCATACTGGTTCTGCTGGCGGCTTCATCGGGCGTAAATCCCTGATTTTCAATGGTCATGATGGCGTCAAGCTGATCTGGCTTGGCAGGTTGAAATTTAAACATAACATCCTCCGGGTAATATTAGAATTGAAAACAACGTTCTCATTATAAGTGAATCTTAGGACAAAAGAAAACGGCTGTGACATAAGGGGTATATTGGTAAAAATTTCATCTGTTTTTTTGACTGAAAGGTAACTCAAAGTTTGCTTTTACTCAATACGCTAATCTAGTCTAAAATATGCCACAACTCAGATTTCGGTCAGTTAACACAAACAAAGCGTATTCGGCAAAGTTGCCGATACGCTTTGTTTGTGTCAAACTCGCTTGATAATCCAATTAGTTGGCATACAGCCAAACTCTTAACGTTAATAAATAGGCTTCGACTAAAGGGAAATCCTGTTTTCCCGGTAAAGAATCTTCTAAAACTTCGATGGTCTTTTGGGACCAGGGATGGATGTCCTTTTCATTTGAAATCAGTGCCAACTGTCCAGGCGTGAATAGTTCTGCCAATCCCAGTCGCTTAACGCTGCCATAGCGGTAACGCATAGCCAAAGTCCACAGGTAATCGTAAATCGATTGCTGAGCAGTTGTACCTAACGGGATGGTTTTAAGCAACGCATCTAGTCGTTGTTCCAACTGCGTTTCTAATGTGGCATCTGAAATTGGTAAGTCAGTAACCAGTTGACGGGGTTTAGAAAGTGATTTTAAGAGGTCTAAGGCTGCCCGGAATAGGTAATTTTCCTGTCCGTAAACAGCTATTTGCTGATCAACGGAAGGATCAACAACCAAGCCGTAACGTGCCAGAAAGTCGGAGACCCAGTTCAGGTCATGACGAATAGTATCCGCATCGGTATTCAACGTTTGAGTAAGTTCTTCTAGAGGAACATGCTTTGGAGCATGAATCACTAGCAGAAGGGTTAAACGGGTAAGTCGTTCAGTAGTTTGTGGATCTTGATTTTTAATCATGTTCATGCCTCCTTAATGACGTTAGTTTCATTTCTAATCTCAATGATTACAACTTAATCATCGCAGGTTAAAAGCCGGGTGTCAATCAGAAAGTAAACGGTTTCACTAAAGAGTGTGATGCAACTTAATGGATTCTGAAATTTAACACAAATAAGGCGTATTCCGTTGAAACTTTATCGGAATACGCCTTATTGTTTATGTTATCTCACATTCTAAAACGTGCTCAGGTAGGCAGAGACTTGCACGTAAGCACAGGAAACGACGATCAGGAAAATCACCTGATCCCCGTTTCCTGTGCTTACGCTCCAGTCTCTAGACGCCTACCTTTACACTCTATTGTTTAACCCGCCTGTTTCGCACTAGCAGATTGAGTGCTTTTAACTAATGCGGCAACAGTATCAGAAGCAGTAAATAATGTGACTTCATGGCTTAAAGCCCGAGTTGTCAGTTGCTTAGCCAGAAGACTTTCATCTTCGGTTGCGAGAACGAAAGCCAAATGTTCCGGCCACTTTTGCCCCATTTGGTAAACCTGGTGTGGATAGCCACCCGCATCAAGTGCAGCCATTAACTCAGTGTTTTTAGCATCGTATGGCGTAACCAGAATTGGTCCTACTTGGTCACTATCGAAATGATAACTGTCAAAGAATGCTTTATGGAGTGCTTCAGCTAAGGTCTTGCCGTGACCGAGATCTTCACCGGTTGATTTCATTTCTGGGCTGAGGGCAGTTGGTGCCCCTGGTAATTTAGCAAATGAGAAGACAGGTGCTTTAACGTAGACACTGTCTGGTTCTGGGTACATTCCAGGCTGCAGATCAATTTCGTTCAGTGATTTGCCGATGATCAGTTGAGTTGCCAGCTGAGCTAAATGCATATGAGTAATTTTACTCATAAACGGCACAGTTCTGGAAGCTCGCGGGTTCACTTCAATCACGTAAACTTGATCAGCGACGATAAACTGGATGTTCATCATGCCGATGCAGTGAACCGACTTACCGATTTTAGTGGCGATTTGAACGATTTCGGCTTTTTGAGCATCAGTTAACGTCTGTGGTGGATACATAGCGATGGAATCACCTGAGTGGACGCCAGCACCTTCCAAGTGCTCCATGATGCCAGGGATAAAGACTTGCTTGCCATCGCTGAGGATATCGACTTCGCATTCGGTACCCTTAATGTATTTATCAATTAAAATGGGTTCGCCATGGCTGTGCTTTAATGCTGGAACGAGGTAATCATTAAGCTCGTCTTGATTATAAACGATAGCCATACCTTTGCCACCAAGGACGAAGCTTGGTCGTACTAAGACGGGGTAGCCTAGCTTAGCTGCAATTTCATGGGCACCCGGAATGTCAGTGGCAGTATCACCAGCAGGGTGAGCGATGTGTTGGTCAATCAGCAGATCTTCAAAATCGTGCCGGTTTTCAGTTTGTTCAATACCAGCCATGTTAGTCCCGAGAATTTTAACGCCACGGTCAGTGAGCTGTTGGGTCAAATTAATCGCGGTTTGACCACCAAATTGAACGATAACACCGATTGGTTTTTCTAAGTTAACAATGTTCATAACTGAATCAATGGTGAGTGGTTCGAAGTAGAGCTTGTCTGAAATTGAAAAATCGGTTGAAACGGTTTCCGGATTGTTATTAATAATAATGGCATTATAACCGGCAGCCTGAAGGGCTTTGACCGAGTGAACGGTGGTGTAGTCAAATTCCACACCTTGACCGATCCGGATAGGACCAGCACCTAGGACAATGACGCTGTTACCCAGTGGCTTACTTTCGTTTTCGTTGCCAACCGTACTGTAGAAGTAGGGGGTAAAGCTTTCAAATTCAGCAGCACAAGTATCAACCATTTTGTAGACTAAATGCTGATCAGTCATACTGTGAAGCTTAGCTAGCTCATCATCAGTTACGTTAGTGACAGCTTTGATCATGTCGTCATCGAAGCCAAGCTTTTGAGCTTTTAGAACCAAGCTAGAGGTTAACATACCAGTCATTAATTCCTTCTGCATGGCGATGATGTTGATTAACTTAGCTAAGAAGAACTTGTCAATTTTAGTTGAATCGTGAAGTTGTTCGATCGTTGCACCTTTGCAAATCGCTGCAAATAATTCGAATAAGCGAATATCAGTGGGTGTTTTAATGGTTTCGAGTAAATCTTCAAGTGACTTATTTTTAGCGTCTTCCGGTAAGAGTGTGGTTTGCATCTGGGAATCCAGCTCTAATGATTGAACTGCTTTTAAGAGGGATTCTTCAATGTTACTGCCAATAGCCATGACCTCGCCAGTAGCCTTCATTTGAGTGCCTAACTTACGGTCAGCATGATAGAATTTGTCAAAAGCAAAACGTGGAATTTTGGCAACAACGTAATCTAACGCTGGTTCAAACATGGCGTAGGTCGTTTGCGTGATTGGATTGATGATTTCGTCCAGGTTAAGCCCCACCGCAATTTTAGCCGCGATTTTAGCAATTGGGTAACCCGTTGCTTTTGAAGCTAAGGCTGATGAACGGCTGACCCGAGGATTAACTTCGATCACGTAGTAGTGCTCGCTGTAAGGGTCTTGAGCCAATTGAACGTTGCAGCCACCCTCGATTTTAAGGGCGTTAACAATTGTCAGCGATGCATCACGTAGGCGCTGATACTCTTTATCCGTCAGAGTTTGTGTTGGGGTAAAGACGATTGAATCACCGGTATGGACGCCAACGGGATCAAAGTTTTCCATCCCGGCAACAATAATCGATGAGCCTTTGTGATCGCGCATTACTTCAAATTCAATTTCTTTATAACCAGCAATACTCTTTTCAACTAAGCATTCAGTTTCTGGTGACATGGTTAAACCACGATTGAGCACCGTTTCCATTTCCGTATCGTTGTGAGCAAAACCGCCGCCGGTACCCCCAAGGGTGTACGCTGGCCGGATAATGACTGGATAACCAATTTCGTGAGCAAAATCCAACCCAGTTTTAAGGTCGTAAACCGTCTTCGAAGGTGGAATCGGCTGATTGAGATCCTTCATTAAGTCTTTGAAGGCTTCACGGTCTTCGGCTTGATTGATCGTATGCAGGTTGGTTCCTAAGAGCTCAATTCCCAGGTCGGCAAGAATGCCTTTTTTAGCTAGTTCTACTGCCAGGTTAAGCCCAGTCTGACCACCTAAAGTTGGTAGGATGGCGTCGGGTTTTTCCTTCTTCAAAATGGCGGTGACGCTCTCCAACGTTAAAGGTTCCAAGTAGACTTTATCGGCGATTTCATCGTCAGTCATAATCGTAGCTGGGTTGGAGTTAATCAGAACGGTGTCATAACCCTCTTCTTTTAAGCTTAAGCAGGCTTGACTCCCAGCATAGTCAAATTCAGCAGCTTGGCCAATGACGATTGGACCAGAACCAATAATAACGATTTTGTTTAAATCTGTTCTTTTAGGCATGTTGTACTCCCCCATTCGTATGCATTGAACCAATAAATTTACTGAATAACCGCGTTGCTTCGTGTGGTCCTGGTGCAGCTTCTGGGTGATATTGAACGGAGAAGACTGGTTTTCCAGGATAGCGTAGTCCTTCACAGGTTTGGTCATTGATTTCAATGGCGGTAACTTCAAGGGGTGTTTCATCGACTGAATCAATATCAACGGCAAAACCGTGATTTTGTGAGGTGATGACCACTTCGCCGGTGAGCAGATTCTTTACAGGGTGGTTAATACCACGGTGACCGAAGACCATCTTATAAGTACGAGCGCCGTTTGCTAGTGCCAAAAGCTGGTGACCTAAGCAGATGCCGAATAGTGGATAGTGTTCCTGTAGTTCTCTAATTACGGGTAGGAAATCCGTGAATTCTTCGGGGTCTCCAGGGCCGTTTGATAACAGAATTCCATCTGGATGCAAGGCTTCAATCGATTCGAAGTTAGCTTCTGGTGTCACCACAGTGACGTTGGCACCAAAATTTCTCAGTGATTTAACGATGTTTGCTTTAACCCCAAAGTCAACTAGAACAACGTGATCTGGGTGCTCGTTTTCAGGGTGTGAGAATGTCGCCGATTTAACCACCATATCCACAGCTTTAGTTTGGTTGAAACTACTTTTAGCCAATGGCTGGTTAGTTAAACTAGCTTTCATGGTACCGTGCTTGCGGATGATCTTAGTTAACTGACGGGTGTCCACACCAGTGATACCTGGGACACCAGATTTTTTTAAAAATTCATCTAGGGTCATAACGCTTTGATAATGAAAAACCGTCGTTGCAATTTCTTGCATGACAACGGCTGATGCAGCAATCGTTGGTGACTGATTAGCGTGAAGCGAAATGCCATAGTTACCAATTAATGGATAAGTAAAGGTGATGATTTGGTTCGTGTATGAGGGATCGGTGATACTTTCTTGATAGCCCACCATACTGGTAGTGAAAACTAGTTCACCCTTGATTTCTTTAGTGAGGTCACCAACGGCGGTGCCCACAAATTGTTCTCCGTTTTCCAGTGTTAAATATTTCTTCATGTTTGATAGCCTCCTCAATGACCGCCTCGCCGGACGGAGTTAATTGCTTTTTGTATAAGATAAGATTTTTACCGAGTATTGTCAAGTTGGTTTATACATAAAAACAGCTATTTTCAGTTAAATATAAGTTATTTCGACCGTATATGAATACTTATAGAGATAAAAAACGGTTTTATTTTATACATTTTTGAAAGATAGTTGTCTGACATTATTTGGAAAAACCTTGATACAAAAAGGTTTACGACAAACTGTGGAAAAATCTAGAAAACGCCAATAGAACGGTGTTATGCAGAAAAATGAATATACAAAAGTTTTTTCTGAATATTGTTAACTTGTTTCTATTGATTTTTTAGATCAGAATTGATTTTAAACTATATTTCCGAATAAATCTAGTCAAAATCAGTACTGATATTCGTTTTTAATCAACTATATTAGTTGTGATATCAATTATATTGACTGCAAAACATAAAAAGACAAACTAATAAGAACACAAGGGTCGTTCACCCGATAGATGAACGACCCTTGTGTTAAAATGATTTTTCTGTTGATAACTTACTTTGCATCCGCAGTCTTCAAGTTACCTTCAACGTACTTGCGAATGTCAGCTTCAGATTCAGTCATGAATGGTTCCATTTGTTCTTCGGTCTTCATGGTATCGTGACCGTTGTGCTCCATGAGGTAATCCCAAATGGCGTCGCGAACTGGCATTTCTTCGTCGCTCCAGTCAAAAGCGTCATTCATATTGTAATCTAAGAATAAAGTCTTATCTACTGATTCTGCCATATTGAATTCCTCCTTACATCTACATTGTAGTCCTTTATTCTTGAGTGTTAAATTTTTAGCTTATAAATAAGATTAGACAAAATAACTGATTCATTGGAAGCGTTTAGAAGATGATTAAATCAAGCCACAGCGAATCATAATATTTAACAAAGCCGACTATTAGTGCTAGCATGAATTTGTTAGGGTATCCTAACGTATGATTTTAAGACAATAAAGGGAGCGCGATTTAAATGGCTAACAAGTTAAGTAAAGAACAGCGTAAGGCATTGATCGAAAAGGCAGAGGAAGACCGTGCTAAGCACCCAAAGGCTAAGAGTGGTAAGTCAGGTTTCGCAACCATTGACGAAGCTGCTGAAAAGCTAGAAAACCAAAACTAATCAAAAACGGCTTTGGCTGTTTTCAAAAGAACAGTAAAAAAAGAACGTGGTGGCAACCGATTGGCTGTGATCACGTTCTTTTTTGCAGTTATGCAGTTTTAACATCGACTAACCAGTTATCCTGAGTTGAATGGTTGGCTAGTTGATCACTTTGTTTAAGCAACTCATTGTTTCTGGAAATAATGGTACCTTTAACGGGTGATTTTAAAGTTTCTACCGCTTTTGCGCCTTCCATCTCAAGCAGGTCATCATCGGGTTCTAGCTGGTCATCTGGTGATGAAAAGTCCATAAAGGTGATATCACCTAAATCTTCATAAACTTGATCGGTCATCCCGATTCTAACGACACCTGGTTTGATTTCCTGATACCAAACGCCATCTTTTTCTTTCGGTTCAAACTTGGCTGGCTTGCCACCAAACAGGTGCTTAATGCTAGTGATTAACTTTGTCCAAAATGACATGACTATCCGCTCCCTCACATTTCGTTCATACAGTTAGTATACCGAGGTTTGTGAAAGAAAGAAAGCGATTCACGTTAGGCTGGTATCGGCATCAGAAAAACCGTAAAATAGAAGTATCAAATATCAGTGAAAAAGGGGCAAACCTTATGTTCTTAATCGATACTAGTCGTGATGGCAAACCAGTCTATGATCCAATCGTTAATCAATCGCTTGATAATTACTTGATCAATGACCTTAAATTACCGGGACATGGTCTCATCATGTACATTAACGAACCTTCCGTGATCGTTGGGGTGAATCAAAACGTTTTTGCGGAGGTTAACGTCCCGTATTTACGTGAGAATAACATTGCGTTAGTTCGGCGTACGTCAGGTGGCGGTGCCGTTTATCACGATATGGGGAACTTAGTGTTCGAAAATATCGTGGTAGGAGAAACCGATGATAACGCTGAGTGGGGTAACTATGGTGTTTTTGCGCGGCCAATCCTTGATGCGCTGCACGAGTTGGGGGCCACGGATGCAGTCTTACGTGGCAACTCTGACTTGGTGGTCAATGACCATAAGTTTACCGGTATGACCATGGTTAAATCGGGTGATGCTTATGCTGCCGGCGGAACGCTGATGTATGACATGGATTTGGAGGCGGCTAGTCAGGCATTGCATCCGGTGGAAACGCGCGTTGATGGTAAATGGGTGAAGTCAAATCGCAGCAATATTGAAAATATCAAGAGTCACTTAGCGCCAGAGTATCAGCAGCTAACGAGTGAAGACTTCAAGACCCAGTTGTTGCTGAAATTATTCCACGTAGAAAATCTGGCAGATATTGAGACTTATCATCTAACTGATCACGATTGGCAAATCATTGATGAACGGTTAGCTGAACAGTATCGAACGAATGACTGGAATTTTGGTGCGAATCCTGGTTTTAACCGCTATCGGTTTAAGCAGTTTAATGCAGGAACGATTGCTCTTAATTTAAGGGTTGATCGGCAGCAAATTATCAAAGTTGCCGTATACGGTGATTTATTAGAGGATAAGGTGGCCCGTAAGTTAGAAAATCAGCTGACGGATGCCAGTTTAAACAAGGATGACTTACAAAAACGGCTCAGTAAACGTTGGCTGCGTAAAGTCCTGAGTGACGCTGACATTGAGGCGTTAGTTGATGAATTATTAATTGAAAAGCAGTAGGTGAATCATGGCAAAGGCAAAGTATCCAGTTGAAGAATATATCGGTGTGCCAGTTGAACAAGATGATAGCGGTCAGTATGTTATTCGTGATGAATCAGATTTTCAGCTGCATTCTTGGCGAACTGGCAGGCATACGAAAGGTAAATTAAAGGGAATCGGTCAAGTTTTCTTGACCGAGAACCACTTAACCGTGGCGGTGGTTGTAACTAAACCCGTGGCGTATAAAGATAGGCATGCGATTACGCCAATGCAACGTTTTACCAGCGAATTTGTCAGTGATGAGTTGATTCAGTTGGCAAAAACCAAACTTAAATAGTACAAAAAGGACTTCAACTCAAAAATGGCTGAAGTCCTTTTTGTATATATATTCATACTTGCTTTATTTTACTTTTTAACGGCAATCTCTGAAACCTTAGGTAACTGATCAACAAACTGAAGGTAAGCTGCCTCTTCCGTGGTTTGCTGAATCGAGGCGGTTTCCATCGTTACGTTAGCGTTGTGAAGGTCTGTCTCATCAACGTCAATGAGGTGGGTTTCGGTAGCGTTACCTGTTAAATCGATCCAGTAGCGGTCATCAGCTTGGTGGACCTGGGTCTTAACCAAGCCACCCGGATTGTAGACGGTGATGGTGTGGTCGAATTCGCCTAAATTAGGATGAACCATAGCAAATGCCAAACTAGTGGCTGACATGCCTGTTCCACAGGCGTTGGTAAAGCCAACGCCACGCTCGTAAGTACGCACAAACAACTGGTTCTTCCCCAGAATTTGGGCGAAACTAACATTCACGCCATCTGGGAAATAGTCGTTGACGCCGTTTAAACGAGCACCTAATTCACCTAAAACGTCACTGTTCATGGTTGCTTCATCCACAAAACTGATGAGGTGCGGATTAGGAACCGCAATAGCCGTGAAGTTTAATCCTGGCGCAAGGGCTGGTACGGGTTGGTCGATCAAAGCGCCGTCACCCAAGTTGGTGAATGGAAAATCCGCTGGTTTGAACCGCACAGGGGAAATTTCCACGCTGAAAGCAGGTACTTCTGGTGCTAAGTCGTTTTGACGGCTCACTTGTAAATCGGCTGTCAGTGTCTCAACTTTAAACTGGTTAGCATGGTTCTTTTCAGCCAGGTAACGTGAAACGGTTCGTAAACCATTGCCACACATTGAAGCTTCGCTGCCATCAGCGTTGATCACACGCATTTGACCCAAAACGTTTTCATGGGAGGATGAGTTAACCACTAACACACCGTCAGCGCCATCTAAAATACCCGTTTGGGGATTTGTGATCTGCTGGGCCAATGCTGATAATTCAGCATCATTAAGTTGCTGGTCCAAGGTTGTTTGATCCAGTAAGAAAAAGTGGTTTTCAGAACCGTGAACTTTTCGTAATTGCACCATAGTTTTTTACTCCTTATTGTTGAAGATAATCGTGTCGCCATTGTATCAGTCTTTGGTTAAAAAGTCTCTTGATTAAATCAATTTTTAACGGGTTCACTGCTAAAAAAAGCGTTATAGATGGATTTGACCGCTTCTTCGGCATCCGCACGGCGGGTCCCCAACATGATTGAGATGCGGGAAGCACCTTGGTTGATCATGTGAACCCCAATGTCGTGTTGAACCAGTGGCTGAATGATTTGTTCAATAACACCCACTTTATTACGCATTCCCTCACCGACGACCATAATGATGGCGTAATCGTCGATCCATTCTAACGTGTCGGGTTGAAGAACTTCGCGAATATCATGACACATGTTATGAACGGTATCTTCGTCAAACTGGGTTTTATCGAAAATAACGGTCAAGTCATCGATCCCAGAAGGCATGTGTTCGTATGAGACGTTATATTTTTTGAAAACTTGGAGTAATTTCAGCGTGAAACCAACCTCTTTGTTCAGCAGGTAGCGGTGCAGATAAAGTGCAGCAAAGCGGGTAGAACTCGCTACACCGGTAATGGTTTGGGCAGGCTTGAAATCCTTTTCCGGTACAATTAATGTCCCAGGTAAATCGGGCCGATTAGTGTTCTTAACGTTGATGGGAATTTCACCCTGAATGGCTGGAATAATGGCTTCATCGTGAAATACGGAGAAGCCAGCGTATGACAATTCTCGCATTTCCCGGTAGGTCATACGGTGAATGGCCAATGGATGGTCAACTAATTTAGGGTTGGCTGCGTAGATGGCATCCACATCCGTGAAGTTTTCGTACAGATCAGCCTTTAACCCCCGAGCTACAATAGCACCCGTGATGTCGGATCCGCCTCGAGAAAAGGTGGCAATCTGACCGGCCGGAGTAAAACCAAAGAAGCCTGGGAAGACAAGAATTGCATCATCTACGTCAATGTGAGCTAAATGCGCGTAGGTTTCTGGTAGCACCGTGGCGTTATTGGGTTCATCACTAACGGTAATGCCAGCTTCCTTTGGATCAACAAAGCGAGCATTAAGGCCTAAATGAGTCATCACCGTTGCCATTAAGCGGGCATTCAGACGCTCACCATGAGCTTTAAAAGCGGCCATTAAATAGTCGTCATCAGGATAATCAGTCGTAGGTAACTCACTTAATGCCTGCCAAATAGGCGCAAGTGCATCTTCAGTTAAACCGAAGTAGTCACCAATTGATTGATACCGGCTAAAGATTTGGTTAAAAATTTCACTGGTGTCTGCATGTTTAATCGTTAATTGTGCATATTTAATAAGCAGATCCGTGACCTTAATGTCACCATCATGACGTTTACCTGGTGCTGAGGTAATAATGACTTGGCGCTCAGGATCGGCTTTCATAATCGAAATTACTTTTTCAAATTGGGGTCCGTCAGCTAACGAACTGCCACCAAACTTAACGACTTTCACATCTAACACTCCTTGTCCGTTCTGTTTTTATCAGAAATGGTTAATAATTACATTGAATTCTAACAGTTTATTTTTCTTTGGCAAATTTTTTTTAGAGGGAAATGGGGATGTTTTTGTGGGGCAATAGTAGGATGTGAAATTTTTTTGATTTAGTTTTTTTGGTGGGTGAAGTGGGTGGGAAGGCTCTTTACTCGTACATTGCCTAATT
>NZ_BAAKGN010000011.1:0-1988 GCF_059704265.1 Secundilactobacillus sp. MJ173 | reverse complement strand
TCCTTCTCAATCTGGGTAATGGCACCTGAACCGTCTGTCTTCGTGATCGTCTTGCCACCATTTGGATCATCGCTGGTAGTGTTCGTGAAGTAATTTTCCTGCGTGGTTGAAATTGACTCACCATTACTACTCTTGAAGTAACTTTGCTTGCCATCTGGCGTATCCACTTCACCAATTGTTCCAGCGGTTGGGTTACCATTGGCATCCGTGCCTGGTACATCATGCGTTAAGCTGACACCACCAGTTGGTTCGTTATTAGCCACTGTCGTCTTGCCAACTTTCACTGACTCACCTGGTTTTACTGGAACTGGTGTTAAGCTTGGCTGATCTTTTGGTGTCTCTGTGACGGTGACATTACCAGTATCTTTATCAATATCAACCACTGTCTTATCACCGTCTGGCCAATTCTTTTCAATCTGGGTGACTACGCCAGAACCATTTGTCTTGGTAATCGTCTCGCCGCCAAATGGATCTCCTGTTTTCTTGGTATTGTAGTAATTATCAGCCGTTGTTGAAACTCCACCGGTTACCTGTGCCTTGCTGTAAGTCCGTGTGCCATCTGGTGTGGTGACTGTTTCACCATTGGTCCCAGTAGTAGGATTGCCATCATCATCCACACTCGGTGTTTCATGCGTGAACGTTACACCATCTGGTTCATTGTTCGTGACTGTCGTCTTACCCGCTTTGCCAGTACCGCCTGGTTGAACCGTGACAGGAGTTAAGCTTGGCTGACCACTTGGTGTCTCAGTAACTGTAACCACATTGGTTTCTGTATCGATATCAACCACCGTCTTGTCACCATCTGACCAGTCTTTTTCAATCTGGGTAATGGCACCTGAATCATCTGTCTTAGTGATGGTCTTACCCCCATCAGGATCGGTCGTAACTTTATTAATGATGAACGTTCCACTGATAAAGTCAGCGTCAGTCAACTTATAGTTAGGGTTAGCATCCTGAACAGCTTTCTTTCCAACGTCATTCAATGTAACAACATAAACACCTGCAGTGGTAGGAATCGTATCAGAACCATCAAAGCTGAAATCAGCATTCGTGAGGTCAGGATGATTTGAAAGGTTCGAACCATATGAAACTGTAAATGTTGGTAGAGGATCACCTTCATTTATAACCTCATTTTGAGTTGTCACTTCTGTCGTGGCATCACCTAGCGTTGTCGGCTTAGCTGTGATTGTAAATGTACCAGTCTTAAAGTCTTCAGCAGTCAACGCGTAATTTCCGTTAGCTGCTTGTACTTTAGCTTGCCCGTCTGCGTTCAGGCTAACCGTGTAGCTCCCGACATTTTCAGGAACACCAGTAACAGCATTTTTATTACTATCAGTGAAACTGAAGTCGGCGTTCGTCAAATCAGTTGGAGCAGTCAATTTGTCACCATAAGTCAAATCAAAGTTTGGATCTTTATCGCCATAAACTTTTGTTTGATCATTAACTGTGGCTTCAGTTGTGACATCATCTTTTGTCGTGGTTTTAGCCGTGATCGTAAACGTACCGGGCTTAAAGTTGTCACCGGCCAACGTGTAATTTTCGTTGGTCTTTTGAACCTTAGCCTGTCCGTCTGCGTTCAGGCTAACTGTGTAAGTACCGACATTTTCAGGAATACCACTAATCACATTACCGTTACTGTCTTTGAAACTGAAATCGGCATTCGTCAAGTCAGTTGCGGCATTGAGCTTGTCGCCATAAGTCAAATCAAAGTTTGGATCCTTGTCACCGTAAACCTTGCTCTGATTGTTGACCGTTGCTTGAGTCGTGACATCGTCCTTTGTCGTAGATTTAGCCGTAATCGTAAATGTCCCAGGCAAAAAGTTATCAGCAGTCAACGTGTAATTGCCATTAGCTGCTTGGACTTTCGCTTGCCCGTCTGCGTTCAGGCTAACCGTGTAAGTGCCGGCATTCTCAGGAACACTGTCAACTGCGTGGTTCTCGCTATCAATGAAACTGAAGTCGGCGTTCGTCAAGTCAGTTGGAGCATT
>NZ_BAAKGN010000010.1:0-48506 GCF_059704265.1 Secundilactobacillus sp. MJ173 | reverse complement strand
TTTTAAAATTAAAGTTTAATCTTTTTTACGAATCGTAAATCCGTGTTTGTTGCCACCGCTGGTCTTACGGTCGCGACGATCACGACTACCACCATGATCACGGTGGTCCTTGCTAGAACCAGAACCATAGCGACGATGACTGTCGTTACTCTTACCATAGTGACGGTTGTTACCGCCACGACCATGGCCACCGCCATGACCGCCACGATAATTCCGGCTACCGCCGCCACCCTTGTGACGAGGTAATGGACGTTCTGGCGTGATCTTAACGGGAACTTGGTTTGAGTTATCCTTGGTTAAGTCGTTCAAAAGTGCAGCAACTAAGTCAACGGCTTCATACTGATCAAGGAGCTTTGATGCAACATCAGCATATTTGTCGGTATCAGTTTTTTCAACTAATTCCTTAACCGTTTCTTCAGCATTGCTTAACTGACCGTTGAAGGCTTCGGCTTCCGAAGGTGGCTTCAATGGTAACATCCGCACCTTGGTTAACTTTTCAATCTCACGCAGGTAATCCATTTCGTTTGGTGTAACGAAGGTTAACGATACACCATGGTGCCCGGCACGGCCAGTACGGCCGACACGATGCACGTAACTATCTGGATCTTGAGGAATATCATAGTTAAAGACATGAGTCACATCTTCAACGTCGATCCCACGAGCAGCAACATCGGTTGCCACTAAGATATCAAGCTTACCATGCTTAAACTGGTTAAGGATTTGAGAACGACTCTTTTGAGTCAAATCACCATGAATCCCAGCGGCATTATAACCACGGGCTTCAAGACCGCGAGTGATTTCATCAACCCGACGCTTCGTTCGAGTAAAGACGATACTGAGATCAGGTGCTTGAACGTCAAACATCCGAGTCATGACGTCAAACTTTTCGTAGTCCTTGGCACGGACATAGTATTGTTCAATTAAGTCAGTTGTTAATTCTTTGGCCTTGATCTTAACGTGGTGTGGTTCGTGCATAAATTGCACACCAACCCGTTTGATCTCTGGTGGCATAGTTGCTGAAAACAGCATTGTTTGCCGTTCTTCTGGGGTTTGCTTAATAATAGATTCAATATCATCTAAGAATCCCATGTTTAACATCTCATCGGCTTCATCTAAGACCAACATTTTAACGTGGTCTAGTTTCACCGTCCGGCGGTTCATATGATCCAATAAACGACCCGGTGTACCGACTAAGACTTGGGGATGGTTCTTCAAGCTGTTAATTTGACGACGGATATCAGCACCACCGTAAACAACCTGAACCTTCGCATGCTCTTCATGACCCAGTTGGAAAATCTGTTCCTGAGTTTGAATTGCCAATTCACGAGTTGGTGAAATGACCAGCGCTTGAATGTTGGGATCGTCACGATCAATGTTTTGCAAAATAGGTAATGCGAAGGCCGCAGTCTTCCCAGTCCCTGTTTGTGCTTGTCCAATAACGTCTTTACCTTCCAATACCATTGGAATGGTTTCTGCTTGAATGGGGGTTGCTTCCTCATAACCGTTACGTTCAACGGCCTTGAGTAAAGGCTTTGATAACCCGAGTTCTGAAAACTTCAAATAAATGTCCTCCTAATAGGCTTTTACAAAGGGAATACGACTATGAGAAATCCGTCTCGTTTGGTGCGTCATATTCCCCATTTTACAAGTGTTAGTTCGAAAAAAATACAACTAGAGTATCATACATCACACAACTAGGAAAAGCAACAATTAATATTTTTATTAATCATCAAGTTGCACGTATTAATCGTTATTTGCTTGCAGTGCAGCCAAAACATTCTCCAAATGAATACCATGGCTACCCTTGATCAAGATAATATCTTCGGGCTGAATGTCAGCATGCAGCTGAGCAATTAATTGCGCCTGTTCATCAGTGCCGTATAAATGAAGGTGAGTGGCACCAAACCTGTCTTGTAATGCGTCATACAGTGCCTTCATATGGGGCCCAACCAGATACACAGCCTGTATTGAAGTCGAATCAAAAGCAGTTTCAAGTCCAGCGTGTAACTCATCTGACTGTTCACCTAACTCCAGCATGTCGCCCAAAACAACGCGTCGGTTACCACTGGTTGCAACCTTAGAAAAGGCGGCCATTACTTCTTTAACAGCCGTAGGATTGGAATTATAAACATCACTCAAAATCCGTTCTCCCACGGAGCCACTGACCCACTCCGCACGGTTTTCAGTTAAATTCAAATTTCCAAACGCTTTAGCTGATGCCTGTGGTGAAATGCGATACAGCTTAGCGACACTCAGCGCTGCCAATGCGTTGTTGACGTTATAGTCGCCAATCATTGGAACGGTCATCGTTTGATCCGGCCACTCACTAGCTGTAAAGGTCGTCTGCGTATCTGTAGCATCAACGCCTAAGGCATACATATCATCAGTTTCCTGACGACCAAAAGTACGTTGCTGCTGTGACACCTTTTTAGCCCGCTCAACTAATAACGGCTCATCACCATCATAAATAAACGTCCCATCTGCCTTTAAGCCATGCGTGATTTCCATCTTGGCATCAGCAATCTTGTCGCGAGTACCAAAAAACTCAATGTGCGCTTCACCGATCATGGTAATAATAGCAACATCTGGTTCGACCAATCGGCTTAGAAAATCAAGCTGACCTGGACGATCCATTCCCATCTCAATGACCAGTACCTCTGTATTAGGCTCCATCGACAGGATGGTAACCGGTACCCCAATTTCATTATTGAAATTGTCCATGGTTTTAGTCACGTTAAATTGGGCAGAAAGAATGGCAGCCACCATATCTTTGGTCGTTGTTTTGCCGTTTGAACCAGTCACTGCCACAACTTTAGGGTTGATTTTGAGTAAGTAATGCTGACTAAGGGATTGCAAGGCTGTCAATGGATCATCAACAACCAGCACTGGCAAATCCGCAGGCGCTTCACCGTGATCCGCTTTCCATAGGGTTGCTACGGCACCATTCTTTAGTGCACTTTGAACAAACTCATGACCGTCTCGCTCCCCTTCCAAAGGCACAAACAACGCACCGTTAGAAAGATGACGACTGTCGAAAGCGACACTGGAAACCTCAATTTCGTTCCAAGCACTAGTATCATTTTGAGCAGAAACCGCACTTGCGATTTCACCAAGTTGCATCTTCATTGAAAACAATCTCCTATTTTTGTCTCGTTTTTTTCACACCGAGTATTATACCACGACTAGACACCAAAAAGCGGGGACATATCAAGCTACCGACTCGATTGACTCCGCTTATAAATCCATTTCATTTTCTGAAAAAGGAACTTCATCCGTAATTTCGATACCCCACTGTTTTTGCTCAACATCATAGCTAAGCGTCCCAACCTGCCGGGTCGTTTCGTAAACATCCATCCGATCATGCCACCAATTCTGGCGTTCTGGATGCTCCTGCAACCGGATGGGAATCAAGTATCGCCGACGACGTTCTACTGCTTGATCAAAGGCAAAAACTAGTCCTTCTGAAAAAGCAGTTTGAACCTTTTGAACAATTTCCTTCGGTACTTCACTGACTGAAAATGGTCGATTAAACATCATCCAGCGATTACTGTGTAATAATCTCAAGTGACGTTTTAACGAAATATCCAAAATGTGTTCAAAAGTCGCCATCCGACGATAGTAAACTTTAACAAACCCTGTCGTAGTGCCCAAATAGGCATACGCATTTTGAAGCTTGGAATAAAGTGGTAGGTGATAATGAGTGCCCATATGTGCCATATACAACAATTCAGCAATTTCACTGGGCATCATCAAATCAAGATCATCACTTTCATGATAATCCAGCCACATTTTGGGCGAATTGGTCTTTGACAATATGAACTCACGTACTGAATTTTGACCGGTTACCGTTTGAAACCGCGTGTGGCTATTGACTTGATTCCCCTCAAGTTTACCGTCGATCAAAACAATTCGCTGAGGAACATCTGACATGCCGTTCACAAAATCAGCCGAAGTAATCCCGTATGAAATCACGAGATTATTCACCTGTTCCCAGTTAATATAGATAAAATTCCCTTGCATCACTTTTCCCACGCTCTCTCACATTATAGACACTTTTATTGTACTACGAAACATTACGAAAAAGGACGTTAAACGTTTAATCTAATTAAATTTCTTGTCGGCCTCTCCCGCGCTTGACGTTCCGACCATTATCAAATAACATGGGGGAAATTACTCAAAAGGAGTCTGTTTCATGACTAACGTACTTTTTGTCTGTTTAGGCAATATCTGTCGTTCACCTATGGCAGAAGCTATTTTTAAAAATTTGGTCAGCAAAGCCGGCCTCCAAGATCAAATTCAAGTGGATTCATGTGCAACCAGCAGTGAAGAGGAAGGCAACCAACCACACCCTGGTGCCCAAAAGGTAATGGCCGCTCACGGATTGGATTATAGTGACATGCACTCTCGGCCAATTACACGACAAGATTTTGAGTGGGCTGATTACATTATCACAATGGACAGTCAAAACATTTTTAACCTAAATCAAATGGCACCCGCTGCAGATCGTCATAAGATCCATCTCTGCTTAGACATTCTCCCTGGCGAACAAGGGCAAGAAATTCCGGACCCTTGGTATACTCACCGATTCGAATATACCTACCAAGTCTTAATGTCTGCGCTGCCAGCTTGGTTAAATAAAATTAAAGCTGCTAGCTGATCGATGTCTTAATCAAAATCCTGTTTCGACCTAAACAAGCCTAAGAAATTGTGCTATAAGTCTATTTTGATGAAAAAATTTCCCCAGCCTTCTTAACTGACAGGCAACTAAATCTTTGCCTATATTCACAATCTAGCTGATATGCTCAGCCACTCAGATTAGGCCGTTTAACGCAAGAAACGCCATTCCGACAATCGGAATGGCGTTTCTTCGTGTTAGACCACACACGCTTATTTATTATTAAATTTCGCTGCAAATTCTTTTTGGACCTTCACCGGCGTATCTGACAATTTTGCGGTATTCGTTAATCTCCCACGAATCATTAACCGCCGTGCTCCAGTTGCGTCACAAGTCACCAACGTAATGATATTGGCTTTCGTTTGGTTCACAACATCAATCCGAGTAGCGGCAATAAACTCCCGCCGATAAACTTTAAACGTATAAACCTTCTTCATATCCGTGGTGTAGATCGTATCGCCTACCCGAGTCTTAAAGTACAGCGGTGAAAAAAGAATGTCCTTTCGCACCATGTGGTGACCCGCCAATGGATAGTTGCCGTGACCCATCTTTTGATCGGACCGCATCGTCCCTGCAGCCAACGCCAGCGTTGTATTAGCAACCCCCTTGGCAATTGGCAAGTGAATACCAGACTTTGGCACTAAAATTTGACCAACCGGCAAAATATTTTTTGAATTCATCCGGGCGGTTGCTACCGTTGAAAAGTTCAATGATTTAGCATTTTTAAAACTAAAGTTAGCCTGTTTCTTATCGTTATTAGCAGCTGATTTGGCCGTTATTTTTGGTTGATACGAACTCACCAGATAATTTTTAATTTGCTGGTTAAAAATTAATCCCAGAGAAATGAGTAAAAGTATCACCAGACCAATTCTGTACAACCACTTTGTAAATTGGCTATGTTCTTTATTTTTCAATTTACTCCCCCACAATCCCTATTAAATCGCTTATGAAAGCGGTCTAACTCATTACGCACGTTAATGGTATACCTTGGTTAACACCATAAAACGTGCTACTCTTAATGTTACTGCTATATTCTACCCGATTAAAGAATGATTTAAAAGAAAGAAGATTGATATTCATTGACTGAACCAGAACCTGCCACCGCCAAGCCCAAACGTCCAATCTGGCGGCGCAACTTATTCGTCCTGTGGTTTGGTACCTTTATGGCTGGGCTCGCTTTTAGCGAAATCATGCCGTTTTTATCCCTCTATGTGGATACATTAGGTAACTTCACCAAAGATCAACTTAATTTATACTCTGGTATCACATTCTCCGCAACCTACTTGGTTACAGCCGTAGCTAGTCCGATGTGGGGACGATTAGCTGATCGAAAGGGTCGCAAGCTGATGCTATTGCGAGCCTCACTGGGGATGGCCGTTGTGATGGGGCTAATGGGTGCTGTCACCAGCGTTTGGGAATTGATGGCCCTACGTTTTATTCAAGGAATCTTTTCTGGCTACATTAGTAATGCCAACGCGTTAATGGCAACTCAAGCACCTAAAAGCAAGAGCGGTCAGGCACTTGGTACGCTGTCAACTGGTTACGTTGCGGGGTCGCTTTTCGGCCCTCTAGTTGGTGGTGTTTTAGCCGAAATTTTCTCCTATCGTGTCACCTTTTTTATTACCAGTGTACTTTTATTATCCGTCTTTTTCGTGAGCTACTTCTTCGTGACGGAATCGTTCACGCCCGTTAAAAAAGAAAATATGCTGTCGAGTAAAGAAGTACTGGGTGTGGTCAATCATCCAAGATTAATTTTGGGAATGTTCATTACTACCCTGATCATCCAGGCTTCCAACATGTCTATCTCACCCGTTTTGTCACTGTACGTCAGAGAAATCATGCCCAAGGGATCGGCAATTACGCTGTTTAGTGGTATTGTCGCTGCTATTCCGGGGGTTGCCACCCTCTTTGCGGCTCCTCAGTTGGGCCGCTTAGGCGATCGAATTGGGACTGAATTAATTTTGTCGATTGGGTTTATCTTTGCCATCCTGGTCTATCTGCCAATGGCGTTTGTCACTAACGTCTGGCAACTGATGTTTTTAAGATTTTTAATTGGTATTTCTAACGCCACTATGTTGCCAGCTGTCCAAACGATTCTGTCAAAAAACACCCCACCAGAGGTGACTGGCCGGGTCTTCAGTTGGAACCAGTCTTTCCAAGCAATTGGCAGTGTGCTGGGACCAATGATTGGTTCAGTCGTTTCCACGGTGTTCGACTACTCGGGGGTCTTCATCTCAACCTCGGTTCTAGTCCTGTTAAACTTCCTGCTAGTTTGGCATAATACGGCTAGTTTGAGGAGAAAACATTTGAATAGCTAGAGTGCGAAGGCAAGCGATTAGATAGCTGCATGCCGGAGCACGTTTTGGCAATGTAACAGCAACGAGCACAAAAATCCCGAACTTAGATTTATGGATTAGTCGGTTTGCATGCAGTTCCCTGCTTGCCTGAACACGTTTACGCAATCTAAAAATCAAGCGTCACGTCCGATCACAACTATTGGATGTGGCGCTTTTATTAGCAACAAAATTCAACGACACATAAAAACGGTGCAAATCCACGAGCTTGCGACAGTTGATTAAAATTAATCATTTTCCATGACTGCTTGTTTAATCACACCCATAATCTGATTGGCAAGATGCGTTGGCTGGCGGTCACTGCGGTATCTCAAGGTTAACCATACATGGGGCAATTGTGCGTCTGCAATATGTAATGGCACCACTGTATCCGGTAATTTTATTAGGTCTGCTAGAAAACCAAGTGCCACGTTGGATGCTACAGCATCTAATACAACATGTGCATTATCGCTTTCAAACAGCACCTGAGGCTCTTGTCGTGCATATAGCCGCGCAAAAATTTTATGGTTCAAGAAATTAGCACTCTTGGTGACTATTGGAAATCCCAACGTGTCCTTAACGGTAACCGAACGTTGACGAACCAGTGGATGATTCACACTTGCGAGTAACTGAAAATGAATTGGTACCAATCGATCTTCTACTGGGTTTTCTTCACGCTCTACTTCGCCAGTGATAATCGCATCTACTTCCCCAACTGCCAATTTCTGATCCAGAACCAGTGAACCAGCTTCCACGAAACGTACATGCTGAAATAAGCCATTGGCCTGCAATGCTGAAACAATTTTTAGCAGATACTGCTCACCAATCGTTGGTTCAATTCCTATCAATAATGAATCCGCGGTCATTCGAGCAATGACTGCCCGGTTACGCTCCCAGACCGTCAAAATCTCTTCAGCAGTCTGACTTAATTGCCGTCCTGCCGGCGTTAACTGTACACCGTTAGTATGTGGATTACGAATCAAAAGTTCAGTATTAAAGTACCGTTCAAGCCGCTTAACGGATTGCGTGATAGTTGGCTGACTCACTGAAAAATTCTTTGCAACTTGAGTAAAACTCAATACTTGGTTCAATTGATGGAAATACGCCAGATCTCTAAAATTCATAAGCACCTCATAAATAAATATTATAGTATTGTTCTCTTTGACTATAATACCACTGAAATGATAGAGTAATCCGCATCACTTATAAGTGAAATTAATAGTGAAACCTGGTCATACATATGAAATCAATCACTTATTGGCACCGAAATCTCATGGTCCTTTGGATGGGCGCATTCATGTCCGAAGGCGCAATATCATTAATTGTTCCAATCTTACCTCTGTTCCTAAAAAGCCTTGGCAACTACACTCCAAGTCAACTCAGTCTGCTTTCCGGCAGCATCTTCGCCGTCACCTTCCTCATCAAAGCGGTTGTTTCACCGCTGTGGGGAAAGCTTTCTGACCGTGTTGGACACAAACCTATGCTTTTGCGAGCCGCTGGGGGATTAAGCTTCTGTTGTTTCATGATTGCTATTGCACCAAACGTGTGGCTGATTATCCTTGCACGTGCCATTCAAGGTATTTTTTCTGGTTATATCAATAACGCCGAATCCATGATTGCCACAGAAGCACCCAAAGAACATAAAGGTTGGGCTTTAGGCACACTGGCAACTGGCGATACAGCGGGATTACTTTGCGGCCCAATCATTGGTGGCGCATTAGCAACCTTCGTTGGATTCCGGGGTACCTTCTTCATTGCCGCACTGTTGATGCTTGCCGTATTTGGTCTAAGTTGGAAACTAGTGACGGAAACCTTTGAACCCGTCCCTGCTTCTGAAAAAATGGGGATCCGTGATACGCTTTCGGCACAGCCACATATCAAGCTACTACTATTAATCTTTGTTCTAACTTTAATCGTGCAAGCTACTAACAATGCGGTTAACCCAATTTTAAGCCTATATCTGGACGATCTGTTGCCGTCAGCCCCTCACTTACCGCTTATTTCTGGAATTGTGGCAGCCCTACCAGGCATTGCCACTGTTATATCAGCGGGCTACCTAGGACGTTTGGGTGATATGCACGGTCAACGCAAACTGTTGATTGGTGGTCTCGCCCTTGGAACGCTCATCTACATCCCTCAAATCTTCGTGACCAACATCTGGGGGCTTGGCAGTCTACGCTTTATTACTGGCCTTTCAATTGCTGCATTACTGCCAGCATTACAAGCTATATTGACGCAAAATACACAACCGGCAGCACTGGGGCGAATCTTTAGTTATAATCAAACGTTTCAAGCATTAGGCAACGTGTGTGGCGCGATGATCAGTGCTGGGATTGCCAGTGCATTCGGTTACGTTCAGGTTTTCACCGCGGTCTGTGTGATGGAAGCTCTCGGTTTGTTGCTAGCGTGGAAATTGAAATGCTAGAGTGTTCAGGCAAGCGGTTAAAGACTGGAGCCTAAGTCACTTCCGACAAAATTCACGAACTTGGATTTATGAATTAGTCGGTTTGCATGCAGTTCCCTGCTTGCCTGAACACGTTTACGCAATCTAAAAATCAAGCGTCACGTCCAATCATAACTATTGGATGTGGCGCTTTTATTACCCTCAAATAAAAAAACCACTCACCCTAATCAAGGTAAGTGGTCCACTAATTAATGTTAGTCGTTTTTTAAACCGTACTTCTTGTTGAAACGATCCACAGCACCATCTGCTTGGGCAAACTTTTGCTTACCAGTGTAGAAAGGATGTGAGTCAGAAGAAATTTCAACACGAATCAATGGATAAGTGTTGCCATCTTCCCATTCAACTGTTTCTTCAGAAGTTGCAGTTGAACCTGATAAAAACTTGTAGCCGGTACTTGAGTCTTGGAATACCACTTGGTGGTAATCTGGATGAATTCCTTTTTTCATAATTGTTTCGCTCCTTTGCCCTGAATCATGTACTGAGACAGAGATTGATTGTTATCGTCAACCTAAATAGAATATCATAAGAATTGGTCTAATTCAAGTCACTCTTATAATTCTTCTACGCGATCACTATCTTCAATTTTAACGTCAGCCTTCAATGAGGTTAGTTTCTCCACAATGCTACCATAACCACGCAAAATATTGTCTGCACTAGTAATGGTCGTTGTGCCCTCTGCCATTAAAGCAGCAATCATCAACGCAGCTCCTGCACGAATTTCTCCCGCGTCTACTGTTGCGCCGGTTAACTGATCAGTGTGGTCCACCACGATCATATCTTTTTCTGGACGAATCTTAGCCCCCATTTTCTTCAACTCAGGGACATGCTTCAACCGCTGTGGGTAAATCGTATCAACAATAATACTACTCCCCTTTGCCATTAGTAACAATGGGGTGATGGGCTGTTGAAGATCAGTTGCAAAACCTGGAAACGGCATTGTTTTAACTTCGATTGCTTTTAAATTCTGAGACGGCCCAACGTAAGCAGAGTCTTCACCGATTTGTAAGTCAACACCCATTTCAATCAGTTTTGCTGTAAATGACTCCAAATGTTCAGGAATAATGTTGTGGATCTCCACACCATCTCCCATCGCAGCAGCCATCGCTAAAAAGGTCCCTGCTTCGATTCGATCAGGAATAATCGTGTGAACATTGGTAGCACGTAATACGGGGACACCCTCGATTCGAATAACATCCGTACCAGCTCCACGAACATGGGCACCCATATTATTCAAAAAAGTTGCAATATCAATAATCTCAGGTTCTTTCGCCGCATTTTCAATCGTGGTTAGCCCGTTCGCTTTAACGGCCGCCAAAATTGTGTTGATCGTTGCACCAACCGAAACGACGTCCAAGAAAATTCGGGCACCATGTAGGCCATCTTCGCCCGTGGTAATTCGAACTGTACCGTGATCATCTTCGACTTCTGCACCCAGCGCTTTAAACGCCTTGATATGCTGGTCAATTGGCCGCGGACCAATATTGTCACCACCTGGGAAAGTCAGTATTGCACGACCAAACCGCCCAAGTAATGCGCCCATAAAATAATAAGAAGCCCTCAAACTTTTAATGGCTTTACTCGGCATTGGTGCTTCCACGATTTCAGTGGGATCGATTGATAAAACACCATCCTCAAATCTAGAGTGCACGTTCATGGACTCCAAAATCAGCATCAGGTTATGAACATCTAAAATATCTGGTACCATATCAAATTTAACTGGTGTATCTGCCAGGATTGCCGCTGGAATTAGTGCGACCGTACTATTTTTAGCACCACCGATGTTGACGCTACCTGACAGGCGCTGTCCACCGTGGATTATCATTTTTTTCATGACATAATTTTCCTCTACTATAAAATCGTGCTTCAATGCAGTCCTAACTTATCATAAATAATGAACAGTTAAAATACAATAGTTTAACGTCGATTCCATTAAATTGTAATATTTGAGGCACCAATATACCTTAAAATCACCTCATATAACGGACAATTGTCCAAATAGACGAAAAAAAGTCGCATGATCTTGGCGACCACGCGACTTTTAAACCCACTCACGTTTAGTTTTCGTTATGCTGCTGATTTGCAGCTGCGACAAAGTTTTTGAACAACCCTTCTGGACGGTTTGGCCGTGAAAGGAACTCTGGGTGGTATTGAGCTGCCACGAAGAATTTATTACTTGGCAATTCAATAACTTCAACTAAGTGATTATCAGGTGAAGTACCAGAAAAGACTAAGCCCTTTTTACTCATTTCATCTCGATAAGCGTTGTTAAATTCGTAACGGTGACGGTGACGTTCTGAAATTTCAGGTTTGTTATCATATGCAGCTGCAGCTACTGTATTTGGCTTTAGCTTGCATGGGTAGGCACCTAGACGTTGGGTACCACCCATATCTTCAACATCAGTTTGGTCAGCCATCAAACCGATTACCTTGTGAGTCGTGTTAGGATCCATTTCAGTCGAGTTAGCATCCGTGTATCCCAACACGTGACGTGCAAATTCAACACTGGCCATTTGCATTCCTAAGCAAATTCCTAAGAATGGCAAATCATTTTCACGTGCATACTGGATAGCTGTGATCATGCCTTCAATTCCTCGGTCACCGAAACCACCGGGAACTAGTAATCCGTCTGCATCTTTCAGAGTGTCTGCCACGTTTTCTGGGGTGACCTTTTCAGCATCGATCATCCGCAGATCAATCTTAGCATCCAGTGGGTAGCCGGCATGCTTTAATGCTTCGGCAACTGAAATGTAAGCGTCTTGAAGACTAACATACTTACCAACCAGCGCAATCGTGATGGTGTTCTTGAGATTATTAATTTTGTTGATCATCGTTGACCAATCAGCCATATCAGCAGCAGGTGCTTTTACACCAAAATGATCAAGCACAAGCTGATCCATACCTTGTTTTTGTAGACGCAACGGTACCTCATAAATGGTATCCACATCCATTGATTCAACCACAGCATCTGGTTTTACGTCGCAGAACAACGCAATTTTATTCCGCATTGATTCGGTAATTGGCTTTTCAGTTCTGACAACTAAAATATTAGGTTGAATGCCTAATCCTCTTAACTCACGGACACTGTGTTGCGTTGGCTTCGTCTTCATTTCACCAGCAGCATGGAGATATGGAATCAGCGTAGTGTGAATGTAAATGACATTCTCATCGCCAACTTCAGCCTTCATCTGCCGAATTGCCTCTAGAAATGGTTGGGATTCAATGTCACCCACGGTCCCACCAATTTCAGTAATCACAATATCGGCGTTTGAGGTTTTTCCAGCCCGCATAATCTTTTCCTTAATCATGCCGGTAATATGCGGAATCACTTGAACTGTCGCGCCCAGGTAGTCGCCGTGACGTTCCTTTTCCAAAACTTCTGAATAAATTTTACCAGTCGTGACGTTAGAATACTTATTGAGGTCATTGTCAATGAACCGTTCGTAGTGACCAAGATCCAAATCGGTTTCGGTCCCATCGTTCGTTACAAACACTTCACCATGTTGATATGGACTCATAGTACCGGGATCAACGTTAATGTAGGGATCAAATTTTTGAATAGTCACATTTAACCCACGGTTCTTAAGCAGACGTCCAAGAGATGCTGCAACAATTCCTTTACCAAGTGAAGAAACCACACCGCCAGTTACAAAAATATATTTGGTCATTGTATAACTCCTCGTAGATTAAGTTTAGGGAAAAACAGTCGTAAACCAATAAAAAACTCCCTATTCATGATGAATAGGGAGCGATTATTCCGAACGTTGACCTTGCGATTCCTCGTAAGGTGCCCAAAAAACATAATAACAAGTTGTTACTTTTGCGTCAAGTGCTTTCACTTAAGAAAAATAACTTTGATGCATTAGCGACGTGTCAGTGGTGGGGCTAAGAGGTTGGACAATAAGTCCATGCTCGTCCCTTAGTTCAATGCGTCAATATAGCCTAATAGTGCTCCCAAACTCAGATTCCGGCCATTTAACGCCAAAAGTACCAACTCCGACAAAGTTCGTCGAAATTAGTACTTTTGGCGTTAAATTCTGGAATCTACCGAGTTTAGTCACACACTCACTAAAAAAGCCCAGCTACACGAGCTGAGCTACGATACTATTTACCTGATTCTTCGTCGTCATTATCATCGTCGAAGTCATCATCATCTTCATTAAATTCTGACAATTGACCTTCAATACCATCTGGCATGCTGTCAGCGTCGTCATCATCACCGTCATCGATATCTGCTAAATCACTCTTGTACTTACCAAGTTCTTTAGTGCTATCATCGGTGTCATCTTCGTCATCTTCATTGTAGTCAGCGTCAAGATCGTCATCATCAACATCAACGTCATCTTGATCTTCAGGATCGTCGTCATCGTAATCAATAACGTCATCATCATCCGCTGAATCAGCCAAGAAAGCATTCACTTTCTTGTGCTTTTTAGTCTTCGGATGATCTTCGTCCTCTTCTGCACCAACCGTAGCTTCATCGATTGATTCGAAGGGATACCAGGTTCGTAAACCCCAGACGTTATCACCTAACGAAATGAAACTGCCATCAATATTCAAATCAGTATAGAATTGAGAAAGCCGCTCGCGAATTTCCTTATCTGAGTCGCCCAGGTATGCCTGAACCTCATTAGCTAAGTCAACAAACGGCATGGCATCCCCACGTTCTGACAAAATGGCGTGAGCTACTTCAATCATTGATAATTCGTTTTTATTTTGGCCTTCTAAGACTTTTAATTCCAAACTGGTGCACGTCCCTTCCACAGTCTACGAATCACTATACTCGATTACACTGTAAATTGCAATCTAATCTCGTAATTTCCTAACAATTGTTCACCGACATAAAGTAGGTAGTCAATTGATGCTGAACCACCAAACGGGCGCTGATGAAAACCTACCCGCAATTGCGGTGTTACCGTTTCTACCGGTATTAATCCATACGGTGTTCGGTATGTTGCCCGAATCCGCTTACCCGCACTGAAATGCATCCGTAACCGATTAGTCCCATTACGAGTTAAGGTCACGTCGCCATTAGGCAAAAACTTAATGGTTACGGGTACACTGCCGTCCTCATTCTCAGAGTCCGGCTCCTGATATCGCAAATAAATCGTCTCACCGATTTGAACAATTTGGCCCTCTACATCAAGTGCATAATCAGAAGATTGACCATCTTGTACGGTATGAGTCGTTAAGTGAATGCCAACTGGAATGCTGGTTGACAAGTCATCCATTGCAACCCTTCCTTTCCAATTTTAGTACGCTGTGTTCATTATAACGCTTTTATCCAAGATTTTGCACGATTAAACTCCACCATAATTTATCCCGGTAATACCGGTAAATCCCCTGACTTAACGCCCAAAATAATGGACTAGTCCAAAATTAGTGACGCGGCTCTTTATTTCCGTTATAATGATAACAGAATTCTTCTTAAACTAACGAGGGATATGTATGAAAAAACAAGCGTTGTTTTCATCTTTGCAAGTAATTGATACACCTTTAACCAGTGATAACAAGCTGGCTGCGTTTGGTATGACCAACGCGTTACTTGATCTTTGTGGCGACACTGATCAAGCACTACTACACTTTTGGACACTGCCGCCAACACTGATTCTTGGCTTAAAGGATCGGCGCCTACCCGATTTGCCGGCTGCTTTAACAACAGTCACCGATAATGGGTATGATCATTTCATCCGTAATTCCGGTGGTTTGGCTGTAGTCAGTGATGGCGGTGTGTTAAACGTTTCACTGTTTATTCCACAAACAACTTCACAACATCTGTCTGTGAATGACGGTTACGAACTCATGAAACAACTGATTCAACAGACTTTTCCGAGTCTGCCAATTGAAAGCTACGAAGTCACCCACTCCTATTGTCCTGGCGACTACGATTTAAGTGTTAACGGTCAAAAGTTTGCCGGTATTTCCCAACGCCGTACCACGAAGGCATTAGTTGTCATGGCTTATATCAGCATCTTGGGTGATCAAATTTTTCGCGGTTCCCTTGTGCGTGATTTTTATGATACTGGTTTAGCTAATCACACTAATGAATTGGGTTTCCCCGACGTTTGGCCCGACACCATGACCAATATTGCGGATGCGTTGCACCAACCGCTGACGATCGATGAAGTGAAGGGTGCCATTTTGGCCGCTTATCAGCAGCAAGGTGTGCAACTCGATTCAACGACCTTGATGACGAGTACGCAATCACCGGATTTTCAAAAAACTTACAATAAGGAACTCGCCAAGATGCAAAAAAGGCAGCTTGGCATTTAATTGAAGGAGGGATTGTTTAATTTGCCATATCAAGCAGAACGATTGCCTCGTGAAAAGGTCTTTCGCGATCCCGTTCATAACTATATTTACATTCAGCACCGAATCATTTTAGATTTAATCAACACCAAAGAATTTCAGCGCTTACGTCGAATCAAACAGCTGGGGACGGCTTCATTAGTCTTCCACGGTGCTGAACATACACGGTTCACTCATTCACTGGGTGTGTACGAAATCACTCGGCAGATTTGTGATAACTTCAAACGTAATTATCCCACCCAAAAACCGGGTGACGGACTTTGGGACGATAACGAGCGACTGGTAGC
Source organism: Secundilactobacillus sp. MJ173 (assembly GCF_059704265.1). Lineage (NCBI taxonomy): Bacteria > Bacillati > Bacillota > Bacilli > Lactobacillales > Lactobacillaceae > Secundilactobacillus > Secundilactobacillus sp. MJ173. The sequence goes on along the minus strand of NZ_BAAKGN010000010.1, from coordinate 32,441 downwards.
ATTGTGTGCGGCCCTACTGCACGATATTGGTCATGGTCCATACAGCCACACTTTCGAACATATTTTTCAGACTGATCATGAAGCCATTACGGTAGCCATTCTCACATCCCCAACCACCGAAGTTAACCAGGTACTTCGCAGCGTCAGCCCTGAATTTCCAGCCCAAGTCGCATCGGTTATTCAAAAAACTTATCCTAATCCGCAAGTTGTTCAAATGATTTCCAGTCAAATTGATGCAGACCGGATGGACTATTTGCTGCGCGATGCTTATCATACTGGCACTAAGTATGGCACATTTGATTTGACTCGTATTCTCAGAGTCATGCGGCCATACAAAGACGGGATTTGCTTTGAAATCAGCGGCATGCACGCCGTCGAAGATTACATCGTTAGCCGTTTTCAGATGTACCAACAAATTTACTTTCACCCGGTATCACGTTCAATGGAAGTCATCTTAAGTCATTTACTGAAACGGGCAAAAGAAGACTATGAGTCTGCGGACAATCAAAACGAGTCAGCTGCGCCCTACTTGCTGTATCCCTTCTTTAACCACGAATTCGATCTGGACGATTACCTCTTGTTGGACGACGGTACCCTCACCACGTATTTCGCCCACTGGCGGCAATCTAACGATCCTATTCTGGCAGACTTAGCACACCGCTTCTTGGATCGGAAGCCGTTAAAATCAGTTAAATTTGATGAACGAACTAAGGAAGAGATTCCTGAATTACGGCAACTCATTGAAAAAGCTGGCTTTAACTCCCTCTACTACACGGATACAAACAATAGTTACGATTTACCTTACGACGCTTATGATCCTAATATGAAAAAACCGATGACTCAGATTGAACTCATGCAGTCCGATGGCCAACTCATCGAACTTTCAACCGTTAGTGCTTTAGTGAGCGCCATTACGGGGAAATTCTCTGGCGACCAGCGTTTCTTCTTCCCAAAGGAAATGTTATCTTCAAAAGAAGACAATATCGAACTATTTGATCCAGTTTACAAAGCTTTTCAGGCTCATTTGCATAACGACTACATCATTTAACTATTAAGGAGTTTACACATGGCAATCAAACTTATCGCAATTGATATCGACGGCACTTTAGTCAACGACCGCAAGCAGCTGACGCAACATACGATTGATACTGTAACGAAAGCGCGTCAAAAGGGCATCAAAGTTGTCCTGTGTACTGGCCGTCCGATCACGGGTGTCTCACAGTACCTAAAGCCGCTAAACATTCAGGGTGATGACGAATACGTTGTCACCTTCAACGGCAGTTTAGCGCAAACCATTTCCGGCACCCCAATCGTCAGTCACAACATTACTTTAGAAGACTATATCGATTTAGAGGCAGTCGCACGTAAAGCTAATATCCATTTTCACATGGAAACCCTAGACCATATTTACACTGCCAATCGTGATATCAGCCCTTACACGGTAGCTGAAGCATTCTTGGTTCAAATGCCGATTCGCTTCAGAATGCCTGAAGAAATTACGGATGACCTGACGATTTCAAAGGGTATGTTTGTTGATGACCCCAAGTTACTATCGGCCTTTATCAAAAACTTCCCTGAAGAATTAAAGGAGCGCTTTTACGTGGTTCAAAGCGAGCCCTACTTCTACGAAGCAATGAATAAGCAGGCCAGCAAGGGTAATGCCATTGCTGAACTAGCGACAAAGTTAGGCTTTGCTCCCGATGAAGTCATGGCAATTGGTGATCAAGGTAATGACTTGACCATGGTGAAGTTCGCCGGCACTGGTGTCGCCATGGGCAACGCCATTGACGAAGTGAAAGCTACCGCGCAATTCGTGACTAAAACGAACGAAGAAGATGGTGTCGCCTATGCCATTGAAAAATTTGCCCTTTAAACCGTTACCACATAAATAAAAAGAAGGTTAACAACCAGTTATGATGACTGCTTGTTAACCTTCTTTATTTGTGTAAAACCGATTAAATGGTCAAAATAATGCTCAATACGATCAACCCCACTGCGTTGATCAAACAAAACCAGGCGTACTTATTCACCACGATTGGGGCGTTTTTCAAACTGGCAACTTCACGTGCAGGAACTTTTTCTTCAGGCAGCGCCTCTTCACCCTTGCGCCGTCGTCTACGCCAGCCCGCGAATAAATGCCCCTTTTCCAAAACGAAAAATGCAGCGCCGATTAAAAAAACTAAGCCAATCATGAACCAGCTATTTGCCACTACGATCAACGGTTGCCACGGCAGTACTAACAGTCCACCCGCTACAATAATGACCAGTGTCAGTAGCGCCCAACGATATTGTTTTACCTTTTTCAAATTCTCTCACCTATTCAACTATTATTGTGCTCTAGCATAGTTGAGATTGCGTGATGGCGCAAGCCCTTTTAAAGGTGAGGCTAAAACGCACCCCCACCAGAGTCGCCGCCAAAGCCACCGGAATCACCGCCACTAAAACCACCAGAGCCGCCGCTATCCGATGAAAAATCACTACTAGAACTATCTACGCTGGCCGTTGTAAAAGTTGACGTAAACGCCGTCCCAAAATCAGCACCCGAATAACTGTCATCCAGATACATCGGGTAGTAGCTCTGGAAGAATGGCGTTAATTCAGCAGCACTGAAGTTAACCGCCATGGCTTTTAGTACCCGCTTAGACAGGCCAAACGCAGCGGCATACGGTAGCATCCGTTCCCACAAAATTAAATCGCCCACTTGAGACCGGTCAAACTCGCCGATGTCATGCAGCATGCTGCGGAAGTTACGGATTTGACCCGCAGCGTCTTCGCCCGCCTGAGTGTAGTGAGAAACGTGCCGCATATGCTTGATTGCCACAATCACACTGATGATGATAAACGCAATACTAACGATCACACCCGCAACACGCAGTACTGGAACCGTGAAGAACAGTGCTGCTATTAGGCCGACGATCCCCAAAATCACATTGAAAATAATCAAGAGCCAGCCTTTAACACCAACGTCATCCGTCCGATGGTTAAACAGCCCCAGTGCGTCCGTTTCTTCATAATGGGATTTCCGCCAATTGTCAAATCTATCCTTCAAGCTCAAACTATCAGGATGTTTCCGTCGATAATCCTCAATATCAATTAAAGTAAAGGTTCGGTTAGGTTTCGTACCTTCGCCGATTTGATTCAATAAGAATGACAGTAACTTATCGTTTTGATGATTAGTGCTAAGTTTCGCTGTTTCTGTAATCCGGTAAGTTGTCACTGATTCACGCAGCATTGATTTTACTTTATCAGCTTTAATCACGACTTCACCATTAGCAGCCAGTTCCATTAACCAAGCTGTAAATGCCCTGGTATCCGGCTCACTCTCGGTTAAAATACTTTGGCTGGTCACCGCTGAGTACTCTGGAATCTCAAAACTGTGAACTTTGGGTGTTCTCTTCACCGGCAAACCAACGTGGTTTCTGAACCACCGCAATGTCATCAGTAAGTTCAAAAGTCCCAACCCTAACGCCACCACCATAATCCCCAACGGAATCAACTGGGATTGGATTCGCTTAAGATTAGCTTGTTTAGCCAGCTTAGCTTCTTGTTTACGAACCGCTGCTAAATGATTCTTGTTGGAAGTCCTTGTATTGGCGGATGTGAGTGACGTTGGGAAGACCATATGACTCTCAACAAAGGTTTTTGCTGGTACTTCAGCAACCTTCATGGTCACTTTGCCAGCCTTTTTATCAACCTGTGTATGGCCGCTGAGTGGACCATGAGTCCAAGCCTGTAATTTCTTGACGTTTTTACCAGGTAATTGAACCGTAATTTGAACGTGTTTCAGTGGCACTGTCCATCCGCGACCAATAATTTTCCAATTCAATTCTGCCGTGTCCGCATAGTTGATGATCACGTGTCGAATTTGGTACTTGTACAGATAAGTCACGCTTTCATCAAAAGCGGTATGGTAAACCTTAATCTGATAAACGTGACCAGAATCAGAAGTCTCATAAGTATTCTGCACCCCCGGTGTTTTATCACTAGCGATAGTCTTCCCATCCTTGGTTAAAATACTGACAGTGGGCTTTCCAACTATGCCACCGGTACCCGTATAATCCTGGTCGAGGAACACGCCATGGTATAAGTCATCAAAATGATACTTAATTCGCTGTGTTATAGCCGCATCACCATTTTTTTCGATAGTGACATTGATGTGGTAACGATTAATACTGTACCCTGATGCGCTAGCTTTGCTGCTTCCCCATCCCCAAAATAATACAGCCAAAATCGCTGTAAGCAGAAACATGATTCGCTTCTTCATTTTTGACACTCCCCCCTTTACCTCATCATATTATCAAACTACAATTTATTTGACTACTTAAATTCCGAAAATTAAGTTAAAAAGTTCACAATAAGAAGCCACCAGGCACTTAGTAATTTACTAAATGTCTGATGGCCTCAATACTTTATTTATTCACTTCGTAATGCCGTCGCTGCATCCTTCTTAGATGCCATTCGTGCCGGAATATGACCGCCTAAAATGGTCAATACGGTGCTAACGATAATCAAAATGACTGCTGACCACAAACTTAGCTGTGCAACATTATTGAGATTCGTTAAGCTCTTAATCACCGAATTGATTGGGAAGGTTGCCAACCAGGCAATCACAATCCCAATCACCCCTGAAGCCACACCCAAGATTGCTGTTTCAGCATCAAATACCCGTGTAACGTCCTTCTTACGAGCGCCTAATGCCTTTAGAACACCAATTTCCTTGGTCCGTTCAAGTACGGAGGTATAAGTAATGATACTGATCATAATCATACTAGTAACCAATGAGATCGCAGCAAACGCAATCAAAACGTACGTGATAGCGTTCATCAAACCGCCCGTTAATTTGGAAACCGAACCAGCCATATCGGTATAAATGATTTTGTCTGCATTTGATTTACCTTTATTATAGCCGTCCAAATATTTAAGGACTTTGTCTTTGTTCTGGAATGTATTTGGATAAATCATGATGCTAGATGGCATCTTAGATCCGCCCAACGCGTTAATTACTTGATCCCTAGCGGTACTATTATCAAGCGTTTGGCCAGTCAAGACGTTTCTCGAACTTGCTTTCTGTGCCTTCACGATCTTAGAATCAGCATTTTGAGCAACCATTTCTTTAGTCAATCGGTCGCTATAAACAAAACCAGGGGCCAAGATATTCTCTTCATTAGCCGATTTTACCCGGAGCACACCAACCACACGTAACGTCCTATTGGTGCTGTTATTATACATCGACTGATAGTTGTTGCTTGGCAAATACATCCCCATCCGCTGTGTATAATACGTGTCATTATTGACCGCTTTAAAAGTCGTACCGACAATCTGATTGAAGTTAACTTTCTGATTGTTCTTGACGTTAAAGCCCAAATTTTTCAACGCGTTAACGTTGGTTGAATTGTCCTTGTTAACGATCAAGACCACGTCCGTAGCCTTGCTTGGAAATTGTCCGGCTAACGCCTTGTAATGCTTGTGCAGGAAACTCACCTTGCCAGAATTATCAGTTGGATAAGAAGAAACCCCTACGCCCACTGAACTCGCCATCATACTGGAAACATCGACACCATTCGTCTTTTTCTGATCCTGGTTTGAAAGCTGAACGGGCTTCACCTTGCCATTAACGTTTCGCAGTAGATTCATGCCAGTAGTATACGTATACCCAATGTTTTTCCCATATTTAGGATTCAACTTTTTGACGTAATCAACGTACTTTTGAGAAATCTTGTTTGTGTGCTGGGCTTTATCTGCCTCACTGGTTTCAGCAATTACCGCCTTGTCGTTAGAAAAATGCTCCTTTTTTTGACCACCATTAGCAGTGCCATTCTGTGATGATGCGGTTTGCGAAATCGTCACGGGATACTGTGCCAACGTGTTAGACTGAGTCTTATCGATCTGTTTTTGAAAACCGTTAGACAGCGCAAGCACAACGGCTATCCCAATGATTCCAATACTTGAGGCAAACGCCGTCAAAAAAGTACGGCCTTTTTTGGTTCGAATGTTGGTAAACGATAACTTTAGTGCTGTCCAGTAAGTCATCTTCGTTTTCTTCAAGGAAAACTTTTGATTCTCTTCCGTTTCATCGTATGGATCACTGTCAGATTGGATTTTTCCGTCCGCGAACCGAATGATTCGGTCAGCATACTGGTCTGCTAACTCAGGATTATGCGTTACCATTACCACTAACCGCTCTTTGGAGAGGTCCTTGATAATTTTCATAATTTCCTGGCTGGTTTCCGTATCCAACGCACCCGTGGGCTCATCACAAAGCAGAATTTCTGGATTGTTAGCGATTGCCCGCGCAATGGCAACCCGTTGCATTTGTCCACCAGAAAGTTGGTTGATTTTCTTATACATGTGTTTTTCCAAGCCAACCCGCTTCAAAGCCGTTACGGCACGGTCCTTTTTTTCCTCACCAGAAACACCGCTCAAGGTCATCCCTAATTCAACGTTATCAATGATTCCCAGATGACCAATTAAATTATAGCTTTGGAAAATAAAACCAACAGAATTGTTTCGGTATGCGTCCCAATCAGAGGCTTTGAATTCCTTGGTAGACTTACCTTTTATGACCAGATCACCCGAGTCATAAACGTCCAAACCACCAATATTATTTAACATCGTTGTTTTCCCAGACCCGCTGGGACCTAAAATAGCTACAAATTCTTGTTTACGGAAGGCCACCGAAACATCGTCCAAGGCTTTCGTAATGGTGTCACCAACGTGGTAATACTTTTTTAAATGTTTAAGTTCTAGCATATCCGACCTCCATCAGGTAAAAAACGAGTATAACCAACAACTGACAGTCATCCGTTATTGAGTTACACTTAATCATTTATTTTCATATTCTGCGTATAGGAATTCTCTTAAAAAACCATACGTCTAATACTTTGCATCTGTTTCATTCATTATACATGCATTGTTGTCCTAAATCTTTCGAAATTTTTGATACACATCGTATCAAAAAACAGGCCCTCTGCATGAGAGAACCTGTTTCACTAATAATTTAGTTTCGACTGCTACTCTTTACCGTGAAATCGATTATGGAATAGTGGGCTAACTGGGCGGTTTTCGTGAATCCGAATAATCGCGTCACCAATCAGCGGGCCAACAGAAATCTGCTTAACCTTATCGATTTGTTTTTCTTTTGGTAACTGAATGGAATCCGTCACAATCAACTGTTTAATGGCTGAATTCGAAATTCGCTCGATTGCGGGTCCCGAAAGAACGGGATGGGTTGCACTGGCGTACACTTCTGTTGCACCAGCATCCATTAAAGCTTGCGCACCTAGCGTAATCGTACCCGCTGTATCAATCATGTCATCAATCATGATGGCACGCTTGCCCTTAACGTCCCCGATAATGTTCATAATCTCAGCAACATTAGCTCTTGGACGTCGCTTATCAATAATGGCAATCGGCGCCTTCAAAAATTCAGCCAAAGCACGAGCACGACTCACACCACCATGATCAGGAGAAACCACTACGGCGTTCTCCGCAATCCCATGGTTAATAAAGTAGTCTGCCAATAATGGTGCACCCATTAAATGATCGACTGGAACATCAAAGAAACCTTGAATTTGCGCAGCATGTAAGTCTAACGCTACGACTCGGCTAATACCAGCCTTTTCCAACATATTTGCAACTAACTTGGCAGTAATGGGTTCACGTGACCGCGCTTTACGGTCTTGACGTGCGTAACCATAGTACGGAATAACCACGTTAATCGTTGCTGCACTTGCACGACGCAATGCATCTACCATAATCAACAATTCCATTAAATTGTCGTTGACGGGAGCGGAAGTCGATTGAATCACGAAAACGTGGCACCCACGAATACTTTCTTCAATGTTGATCCGGATCTCACCATCGCTAAAACGGTCAACTGATGTTTTTCCAAGACTAACACCAACCTCATCAGCAATACGCTGAGCAAGTGGTTTGTTGGAATTCAACGCAAAGATTTTCAACTTTGGGTCATTATATTTCTCTGACATGGGATCCTCCAATGGCTTAATTCTACGTACATTTTACACTAAATAACAAATTCCGTACATTATTTTTCTGGGTCGTAGGGTAACTTTTTGAAATATCCCGGTTTATTAGTCTGCCGAGAACGTGCAATCGCCATATCATATTGGTTCACTTCATTGGTAATGGTTGAACCAGCCGCAATAAAGGCATGGTCGGCAACCGTTAATGGTGCAATCAGGTTAGAGTTACTACCAATAAAGGCATCATCGCCAACCGTTGTATCGTGCTTGTGAGCACCATCATAGTTAACAAAGACCACCCCGCAGCCGACGTTAATTCGTTTGCCTAAATGAGCGTTACCAACGTAAGTCAAGTGGCCAACCTTAGTACCTTCATCGATGGTCGCTTTTTTAACTTCAACGAAATTACCTAAGTGCACGTTCTTACCGATATGTGAATCTGGACGCAAATGACTCATTGGACCAATGTTGCTGCCATCTTCCATTTCAGAATCTTCCAAATAAGAAGATGTCACCGTCACATTATCATGTAAAACAGCATCATGCAACTCTGAATGAGCACCAATACGACAATTATCACCGATGACTGTCTTGCCCTTCAAGAGAACACCTGGTTCAATGATCGTGTCAGAACCAATCTTAATATCGACATCAATGTACGTGTCTTCTGGGTTGATCAGTGTCACACCGTTACTCATATGATATTCATTGATCCGACGTTGCATCACTTTGGTTGCCTTGGCCAAAGCAACCCGGTCATTAACGCCCATAGATTCTTCAAAAGAAGGCATCCGGTATGCAGATACAATATCGCCCTGTTCCTTCAAAATCTGAATCACATCCGTCAGGTAGTACTCACCCTGTGCGTTGTGATTAGAAGTCTTATGGAGTGCTGCGAAAAGCGCCTTATTGTCAAAGACATAAACACCGGTGTTGATTTCATCAATCTCTTGTTCCTGCTTGGTGGCATCTTTTTGTTCAACAATTTTTTCAACGATGCCAATATCATTACGAACGATGCGTCCATAACCCGTTGGATCTGGTGCCTGTGACGTCAGAATAGTCGCAACCGCTTTTTTAGCTTCATGATACTGAAATAATTTTTCAAATGTTTCAGCTCGAAACAACGGTGTATCACCGCTAACAACCAAGGTCGTGCCGTCTTGATCTTTTAATAAGGGTTCCGTCTGTAAAACAGCGTGACCCGTTCCAAGCTGTTCTTTTTGCAGTACATACTTAGTCCGGTCACCCAAAGTTTCTTCAACTTGTTCAGCACCATAACCCACTACTGTGACGATTTGATCCATGTGTGTCTTTTCAACTTGCGTCAAAACGTGATCAACCATCGAACGGCCACAAACCTGATGCAAAACTTTATACAGTTTTGACTTCATTCTAGTTCCCTTACCAGCAGCAAGAATAATCGTATTTCTAGTACTCATTTAGACAAACTCCTTAACATTAGTTAGTAAAACTTATTTTTGATTTGTTTACCCTTTAAACGCCTAATCTTGAAATTGAGTCAGTCGCTCCGGAGTATAAATTTGTTCGGCAAAATTACCAGCCGTAACATCAACATGATCATTGGTGGCATGAATTTTAAGCAATGATGTATACTTCGGTACCTTTCTTTCGCCTTCAAAAGTGCCTTCAGCAAAAACAGCCACACCAGCCACTTTCGCATCAAATTCCTTAACTAAGGACTGCATCCCGCCTACGGTTCCGCCACCCTTCATGAAGTCATCCACGATTAAGACACGGGAGTTGAGTGACAAGCTACGTTTGGATAGCGCCATTTTTTCAATCCGGCTGCTAGAACCAGAAACGTAGTTCACACTCACAGTCGAACCTTCAGTAATTTGTGAGTCATGCCGTGCAATAACAAACGGCACGTTTAAGTAATCCGAAATACTTTGCGCAATCGGAATCCCCTTAGTTGCCACCGTTAGCACCGTATCAACCTCGTCCGCCAAATACTGGGTCGCAATCAGCCGCCCTACTTGACGTAAAACATTTGGTCGACCCAGTAAGTCTGACATGTAAACATAACCACCTGGTAAGAAGCGATCGGCTTCAGACAGTGATTTAATCACGCCATCAACAAACTCAGTGGCTTCTTGCTGGGGAATATACGGAATAAACCGTGCACCGCCAGCTGCGCCAGGAACCGTCTCTAACAGACCCGTTCCGCGGGCTTTCAGTGTCCGTTTCAAAATCGTCAGGTCTTCGCTGATTGAAGACTTAGCTGAACCATAACGTTCCGAAAAAAAGGTCAACGACACTAATTGATGAGGCCGTTCTAACAGGTACCGGGTCATATCAATCAGCCGGTCGCTTCTTCTTACTTTCACTTTGGTTTCCTCCATGTCACTTAACTTCAGATTTAATATTCTCATTCTAGCATAAATGTTCGGGTTTTAGGGATGGATTCTTTGAATCTCATGATTTTATTAATAACTCCACGAAGTTTAGTCGTTTTACCTGCCTTACAATCGGATAGATATACGGATACTTTTGCTGCCTTCATATGCAAACAATGAGAGGCTATATCATAAGTCGATATTGGTAAGTATTTCAATCAATTATTAATCATAATGCGTGATCACTGTCTTTTGGTTCTATACGTCAATATGGCCTAATTACGCGTCAAAACTCAGATTCCGACCGTTTAACGTAAATAAAGCCTACTCCGCAAAATCGCGGAATAGGCTTTATTTACGTTAAACTCTGGAATCTACCGAGTTGTGTTGAAGTTTTTTCATGCTCGCATACGCTGATAAACCAGTGCACTGAAATAAAAAATCACTTCAATGACTGCAATAAAGAAACTTACCGGCCAATTGGTGACGTAACTGAGGTACAGCCCCAGCCAAACGCCAATCAACGAAAAAGCTACGGCCACGCTGATCATCATGCCCACCGTATGAGCAAAATACTTGGCTGCCGCCGCTGGTAAAGTCAGTAAAATAAAGATCAATAGCGAACCAACGATTTGGGCTGCAACACTGACAGAAAACGCCAATAGCACCAAAAAGATAACTGATAAAGTTCGGGTCCACAGTCCCTTCACTTGGGCGCCAATCGGATCAAAGGAATCAAATTTTAGGTAACGATAGATCACCATGACGACCACAAGCACTGAAACAGACAAGATCATCATCTGGACCACGTTAGCACGACTGATCCCAATCACACTCCCAAATAAAATCCCGGTGGCATAACTGGCATTGCTATCAGCCAGTGAAAGGAATAAAATTCCTAAACCAATCGCTAGAGCCGAAATTGCCGTGATTGAATTCTCACGTCTTGACGACTTGGCACCCAGTTCACCGACACCAATGGAGCTAATGGTCGTAAACAGCAGCATCCCATTTAGTGGCTGCCAGCCCATAAAGATACCAAAGGCTGCACCAGCAAAGCCAATTTCAGATAAGGTATGGGTTAAAAATGACATGTTTCGGGCAATCACAAAGACACCCATAATACCGGAGATAATGGCAATCAACGTGCCAGCCATGTAGGCGTTTTGCATAAAGGGATAACTAAGCATTATTCATCTCGCCTACTTTCTCATTGGTCAAGGCTGCAATACTACCAGCTTCATATTGACCTGGACTTAAAAACAGGTAATGGTCCGCGTAACGACGAGCCAACGGAATATCGTGAGTCACAAAGATCACGGTCAATTGCTGAGTTTCGTTGATCTGCTTCACGAGATCAAGTAATTCGGTTTTAGCAACCGGATCCAAGCTGGCAGTTGATTCATCAAGAATCAGCAAACTTGGCCGATCAAGGAGCGCTTGTGCCAAATACGCCTTTTGTTTTTCGCCCCCCGATGCTTGACCTAAGGGCCTGTGACGAATGTTAAACAGCTTTGTTTCGGTTAAAATCTCTGTCACTCTTTGCCGCTCTTTTGCCGTTAACCACGGCACACCAACTTTGGCAAAATTCAAGCCCACGAAGTCTTGAATACTAAGGGGATACTCTGCATCAATATTTCGAAATTGCGGCACGTAACCAACTGGCACAGCTTGCCGATTGGGCAAGAAGTCTAAGGTGCCACTGGTTGGTTTCAGTTCCTGCAGAATCAAACGCATTAGCGTCGTTTTCCCGACCCCGTTTTCACCGACGATACTCAAAAAATCACCACGTTTTAAATCGTAGTTCAAATCTTTTAGTACCTGCTTGTCAGGAAAAGCAAAGGATAGTTGTTTTAGTTGTAGTATAGATTCAGTCATAAAAACTCCTCAATTAAAAAAAGCACCTGGGTGCTTTTTTTATTTACTGCAAACAGTAATGATTACTATTTTATTGTAAAGGTTTCTATGCAGAAGTCAATCTCTTTCATAGATATTGCTCTAAAAAGTCCGTCAAAACTTGCTGGTAGCGTGCTGGGTCGTGCGCATAAGCTTGAATATGCTTGGTGTGTGGCACAATGTATGACTGTTTTGGTCCCCGAATGGCATCATACAAAACTTTTGCATGCTTTACGGGAACCACCTGATCGTCTTCGCCATGAATAATCAGCACCGGCACCATTGCTCGCTTTAGCTGTTCATCCACCCGCTCTTGACTCAGCCTCGATCCGGTACGCCAGCGTGACAGCCAATCTGCAATGGGCACAATGATGTTAGCTGGCAAATGATAATCGCGACGCAGCGTTGTTTTTGCCATCTGGTAAATCGAAGCAAACCCTGAATCAGCTACAACGGCTTTTACGTTGTGCGGCAAGCGTTCTCCGGCGGCAGCCAAAACAGTTGCAGCACCCATGCTGAAGCCCATGAGAACAATTTTGACATCAGCACCTAACTCACTGATTGCTTTATTGACCCAACCCAAATAGTCCTTTCGATCCGGCCAGCCGAAACCGATTCGATGACCGTCACTTTCGCCCTGCGCCCGTGCATCCGGCATCAAGACGTTAAAATCATGGTCATGAAACAACCGTGCCAACGGAATCATTTGTTCTCGAGCATGATTGATACCATGTGCCAGAATCACAACCCGCTGACTTTTTTGGACAGCAGGAATATAGCTAGCACGCAACGTTAACCCATCTGGCGTTGTCTGTCGCCACTCTTGAATCGGCTGTTTGAGATACCAAACATTATCGGTAGCCGTATTTTCTGCCACCGCTTTATGATGTCCTTTTTCTTTTTCAGCATCGCTGATGTGGGTCATACCATGATAAGCTGCAACGCTAACGGCTACAGCTGCTGTAAAGCCAGTCGCAATCGTTGCGGCAGAAATTTTAAGCCATTTAGACAAAACACATCACTCCTTATAGTGAGCGTACAAGATAAGCTTCTGGACAGAAGCCGCGAATGCTGTTAAACACCCGCTGAGCACGAGACTCCTTATTGAATACTGAAAATACAGTCGGCCCTGTGCCACTCATCACTGCGGTCTGCGCACCGTAGCCTTTCATTCGCTCTTTGATCTGCTGAATTTCCGGATAACGACGAACCGAAATGGGCTCTAGTGCATTGCCCATATTAGCTACTAACTGCTGGTGATCACCAGCAGCAATGGCGGCCAGTACCCCGTCAATATTGGGATGCGCCAGCACGTCATAATCAATTTGTCGCAGAATACTGGGTGTCGAAACACTCACATTAGGTTTCGCTAAAACGATCCAAACCGGCTTTAGCGCTGGCTGCAAAACTTCAACCTGTTCTCCAAGCCCCGTGACATGTGCAGTCTTGCTATACACGCAGTAAGGAACATCTGAATCAACTTTCAGACTTAGTTTAGCTAATTCGGCAATTGGTAAATTAAGGTTCCAAAGTTGATTCAACGCCCGTAAAACTGCAGCTGCATCAGAAGAGCCGCCACCTAAACCAGCTGCTACCGGAATATTTTTTTTAATCTTAATATGAGCACCATGCTTAACTTTAAACGTCCGCTGAAGCAAAGATGCTGCTTGAAACGCAAGGTTGCGCTGATCATTAGGCAAAAATCCTGAGTTGGACGACACGACGATCTGTTTTGCACCAGTTGAGCGAACCTCAACGTAGTCCGCAAGGTCGATGGAAGTCATCACCATGTCCCACTCGGGCTGTCCATCAGCGTGGCGAAACGGTGTATCAAGGCCAAGGTTAACTTTGGCTGCTGCCTTTTCCACTATTATCAAATTTTGATCACCTACACTTCAGTAAGAATCGTTTCCTTATAACTACTGCTCCCTTAAGTTTTGTTATTAGAGACATTATACTCGAAAGGCGGGCGCAGTGGCAAGGTAACGAAAAAGACGTTTAGTAACTAGTGTTAGATAAACTATCTGTAGAGCAATTAAACTAATTGACAGCACCAAAAATCCCCATCGACCATTTCGATGAGGATTAGCAAATTATTTTCTAATAAGCAGTCGTACTCCGTAAGATTTCAGGCGTACGGTTGGACATTAACATTCCGTGACCACTGTTATCAAAGGTTAACGATTCAAATTCACGGTGTGAGTTGAACTTGGTGTACTTAAAATCACTGGCTTTTAGTGAGCCATTACCGTTGAGCTTCTTAGCTGGAAAACTAGTAATGGAATCATCAGCAACTAGGTAAAGACGTCCATTATGACCGTTATAGCCCATTGCTTGTTCGTGGGTACCAGGGCGATGACTAAACAGTTGTTTAGTCAGGCGGAAATGAACCGTCTTGGAACCAATCGTGCCCTTATAAACTTTCACCTTTGAACCCGAAACCGTCCAGTAATAAGCGTTACCGCTGTGATCAAAAGTTAAATCGTGACCACCAGGAACGTTGGCGCCATGACTCGACATATGGAACGTAATGGCTTTATTAGGCGTTAATGAAGACGTACTGATTCGCTGTAACGTTGACGTACGAGTGGCCTTCATCGAAGTATCGCGCCACATATAAAGTGACTTATGTTTCTTGTCGTAAGCCAAAGATTGGCCGTGACCAGTAGTAAAAATACCGCCGACTTTCACGGCTGAACTGCCTGATTTACCGTCCATTAGCGCTTGTTGTTTAGCAAATGACATGCCTTTAAGCTTATTCACATCATAGCGGGCAACAAACCCCTTATTCGTCATGCCCTTTGTGTAATGCGGTTGATAGACAACATAAAGATAGTGACTGCCATCGTAAGCAGCTGATTGTGGATTAGTCATGTCATATTTGGCACTGCCTTTAGCGTTGTGCGTATTCGCTAATTGGAATTCCGTTTTAAACGTCCATTTTTGATTACCGCCAACACTGGCAATCGTATTGCTGCCACCGGGATTTTTGGCAAAAGCGTAAGAACCTGCTTTAACAAATCCCGTCGCCTTATTATTAACAGTCCGTAAGCTGCTTGAAGAATACTGTGTAATCGCGTTACTCTTTTGCGTGTACGAAGCCGCATTTGCGGTGCCAGCAAAACCCAACAGCGCCACTGTCCCAGCAATGGCACTTGTCATCAAACCTAAATGCTTCATTTGAAAATTCCCCCCAGAATTTATTTTGACACACCCTATTTTTTACAATTTAACAACTGCCCTAGAGTTGTGTACATTCATATGATATCACAAAATTAATGGTTGGATTAATTTCAATTTTTATGGGGCTAATTCCTATGAAAATATTGCTCATCATCCTAATATAGCAGTGTGAATTTTAAAATTAGCCAATAAAAAAAGGCCTCAAAGGCCTATTTTTATTGATTGTCATCCTCATCGCTGTCACCAAAGTTAATTTGAATATTCTGAGTTAGAATATCCGTGTAACTGTACGAAACACGCTCGAATGAATTTTCATCTTGGTCCAGATCCACAACGAAGACGGCTGGATATGTCTCTTTAAGAATTCCGTGACGTTCCGTTGTTTTTTTACGCCCTGCCTGGGCGACTACCATAAGTTCCTGGCCAATGTGTGTCGACAGCCGGTCCTTAATAGTTGCTAAACTTGTTGGCATGACCTCACCCCTTGTGTGAAACATTTTATCATGGTTTCACAGAAAAGTCAAATTATACCACAACCACTTATTTACAACAAGTATTTTGTCATGAAAAAGTAGATTAAAATCCTTTCATGATAGGATTTAACGGACACATGTCTCACTTATCAAAAAAGCGGCTGTTGTGGTGAATTCACCAAAGTAGCAAAAAAGTTTGATTTACAATAAACCCTCTTCGTGCAACACGTTCGTCAATTGAATAAACTGTTCGATAGTGAGTTTTTCTGCCCTAATTTGCGGTGAAATTTTGACCTTGTTCAAGACGTTCGTAATCCGGTCTTTGACATCCTGGTCCTTCCCAAAGATTGCACAAAGATTATTCCAAAAACTTTTCCGGCGATGCATAAAACTGCCTTTAACAAACTTTGCAAATTCTTTGTCGTCAAAAGGTGCTGGATCAAAAGGTACCCGTTTCTTCATAGAAACAATGGCTGAATCCACGTTAGGCTGTGGAATAAACGCCGTCCGAGGTACGGTAAACGCTACCTGAGCATCCGTCTGGTATTGCACCGCAATTGAAAGTGACCCGTAAGCTTTAGTTCCTGGAACAGCAACTAGCCGGTCCGCAACTTCCTTTTGCATCATAACAGTGATCGATTCAAATTGAATGCCACTTTGTAACACGTTCATCAAAATTGGCGTGGTAATGTAGTATGGCAAATTAGCAACCAGCTTCAACGGTCGATCAGCATCCAAATTTTCCTTAATCAACTGGGGTAAATTGGCTTTTAGAATATCTTGGTTGAGAACCGTCACATTATCGTATTGGGATAGTGTTTCTCCCAAAATTGGCACTAACTGATCATCAATTTCAAAAGCTAATACATGATGGCTATTTTGAGCTAAAAACTCCGTTAGCCCACCAATACCAGGACCAATTTCGATCACATTATCCTTATCTGACAGTTCAGCTGCCTGCACAATGTGCTCCAAAATATTAATGTCAGTCAAAAAGTTTTGGCCGAGACTCTTCTTTACGTTTAAACCATATCGGTTAATAATCGCCTGTGTTCGTGCCGGACTTGCAATTAATGGTGTACTCATTGGCGCTCACTCTCCTCTTGGTCGATCTGTTCAATCGCGTGCCAGAATGTCTCTGAACTAATTTGGAACATCAAAAGCCGCTTTTTGAGCTGCTTACCGTTCACATAACCGATTCGCAATAACTCACCTAACGCTTCACGACGGGCTTTAGCTTCAGGGACCCCGACTAATCGAGCCTTGATCAAATCCGCCTGACTGATCTGTTCAACTGTTGAATCACCCTCAGTATACACGTGGGCCAAGGCTTCACGTATTGCTTCGGCGCTGGCATGTTCCACGCCTAACGAACCACCTGCTTTGGTAGGCACGCCCTCAGCTTTAGGTAAAAAAGCGTGCTTGGCATTGGGCACCGCTTCTGAAACAATTTTGCGAATCTTTTCCCCGGAAAAATCGGGATCAGTAAAAATAATAATACCGCGCTTTTTGGCTACCTCCTCAATCAAATCTAAGGTTTCTTCTGGTACAGCAGAACCACGGGTTTCAATCGTATCTGCTTTAACTGCCTTCGCAATTTGTTTGGTATCGTCTTTACCTTCAACCACAATGACTTCTTTAATGGTTTTCAATCTAAAACTCCTTAATCTTAAAAAATCGGTGCGCGTTCCGCCAGGTTGCTGCAGCTATTTCTTCTGGCGTTGTTTGGCGTTCCTTAGCTATAGCTTCTACGGTATAACGAGTAAAGCCTGGTTCGTTCTGCTCGCCCCGGTGTGGCTCAGGGGTCAAGTATGGGGCATCCGTTTCAACCATCATCCGGTCAAGAGGTGTTGCGCGAACTGAATCATGAACTTCATGCGCATTCTTGAAACTAGCAACGCCCGAATACGAAATCATCATACCCAAATCAAGGAATTTCTTCAACCATTCCGGATCGCCATTAAAACTGTGCATCACACCACCAGTATCTTGAATGCCTACTGATTTAATGATGTTATAGGTATCTTCAAAGGCATCCCGGTTATGCACCACGATTGGCAGACCATGATCTTTTGCAATCTCAATCTGACGTTTAAAGACACGCCGCTGCACATCCTGCGGTGAAGAATCCCAGTGATAATCCAGTCCAATTTCTCCAAGAGCAACGACCCGGTCTTCTTCTAATTGCTGTTCTAAGACTTTTTCCTTATCTGCATCATAGAACTTTGAGTCTTCCGGATGCCAGCCAACCGCTGCGTGCAACTGCGGATACTCGTGTGCCAGTCGCACCGCCTGTTTATTCAGCTCAGTGTTCGAACCCACGATGGTCATTTTCACAACATCTAAATCCGCTGCCCGCGCCAAATAACGTGGCACATCATCGATAAATTCTTCGCTGTTTAAATGGGTATGTGAATCAAAAATTTTCATAACACTATTTCTCCTACATTGAAGCAAAAATCCGAATATTCAATAACTGAAAATTCGGATTTCGCCTTCCGCCATTCGCGAAAGTTTAGTTACTATTCGACTGTTGACCCGTTAGCAATACTTTCAGGTACCGTAACGAGTTGAACCTTACCCTCAGCATCTTCAGAAGACAAAAGCATCCCCTGACTGACTTGACCACGCATCTTACGAGGTTTCAAGTTAGCCACAATAATTACTTTTTTGCCTAATAGATCCTTTGGTTCTGGATAATATTCCGCGATACCAGAAAGAATCTGGCGATCATCTGAATCACCGGCATCCAAACGGAATTGCAAGAGCTTATCAGCACCCTGAACCTTTTGAACGTCAATAATTTCGGCAACCTTTAATTCAATTTTTTCGAAGGCATCGAAACGAACTTCCTTCTTGTTTGACTTTAATTCGGTATTTTCTGGGTTCCAAACGCCTGAGTTAGCGGCTTCTTTAGCAGCTTCCATAGCAGCCCGGCCCTTTTTCTTATCCGACTTAGTCATCTGAGCAGCGATAAAGGCAACTTCTTCATCAGCATCACGCCGAGGGAAGATTGGTGTTCCCTTTTCAACAACCTTGCTGTTCTTAGGTAAACTGGCCATCGTTAATTCTTTCAAGTTAACGTTGTCGTCAAACTCCAAACCTAACTGCGACAAGATTTGTTTTGGTGCATGAGTCATCACTGGACTCAAGAAGTAAGCGATGATTCGTAGACTCGCAGCCAAATGCGCCATAACAGCAGCCAATTTGCGCTTACTGTCATCATCATCGTTTTTAGCCAAAATCCATGGTTCGGTCTCATCAATGTACTTGTTGGTCCGAGCGATTAACTTCCAAACCTCTGCCATGGCATCTGAAAGATGTAAGTCATCCATCAGTTTGTGATAGTTAGCCATCGTCGTTTCGGCGGTTTCTTCCAAAGAAGCATCAAAATCAGTGACGCCTGATTCAAAGGCTGGAATGACACCATCTTCGTACTTGTTGATCATGGCCACGGTCCGGTTCAATAAGTTCCCTAAATCGTTAGCTAAATCATAGTTCAAGCGATCCACAAAATCTTCAGGGGTGAACGTTCCGTCATTGCCATAAGGCATTGCCCGAATCAAGTAATAACGGACAGAATCAAGTCCATAACGGTCAACCAGAGTCTCTGGGTAAATAACGTTACCCTTAGACTTAGACATCTTACCGTCTTTCATCAGTAACCAGTTATGTCCAAAAACAGTCTTAGGTAATGGCAAACCTAGCGCATGAAGCATGATTGGCCAGTAAATCGTGTGGAAACGAACAATTTCTTTACCCACCATTTGAACATTAGCAGGCCAGAACTTCTTAAATAAACTGTCATCTTCACCATCGTAGCCAAGTGCCGTAATATAGTTAGTCAACGCGTCAAGCCAAACATACACAACGTGCTTAGGGTTGGACTTGACCGGAATCCCCCAATTAAAGGTGGTCCGTGATACGGCCAGATCTTCCAAACCAGGCTTGATGAAGTTATTGATCATTTCGTTCATCCGGTTTGCGGGTTGGATAAATTCTGGATGCTGCTTGTAATAATCTAACAGCCAGTCAGCATATTTGCCCATCTTAAAGAAGTAAGATTCTTCCTTAACCAGTTCAACTTCGTGTCCACTAGGTGCCTTACCGCCAATGACCTTACCATCATCATCACGATAAACTTCAGCTAGTTGCGTTTCAGTGAAGTATTCTTCATCGTCAACTGAATACCAGCCTTCATATTCGCCCAAGTAAATGTCACCTTGGTCTTGTAATTGCTGGAACATTTTTTGAACGGCTTTTTCATGATAGTCATCCGTCGTCCGAATAAATTTATCATTTGAAATTTCCAGTGTTTTCCAAAGCTTCTTGATACCAGCTGCCATCTCATCAACGTAGCTCTTAGGATCCGTGCCAAGCTTTTCAGCCTTTTCCTCAATCTTCAAACCATGTTCATCGGTCCCAGTCAGGAAAAAGACATCGTAGCCGGTTTCACGCTTGTAACGTGCTAAAGCGTCACAAGCAATCGTGGTATAAGAGTTTCCAATGTGTAACTTCCCGGATGGGTAGTAGATTGGTGTCGTTATGTAATACGTAGGTTTGGTTTCTGTCATGTTAAAAAACAGGCCCCTTTCAGTCAATTTATTTTTGGTATCAATGTATTGTTATTTCTAGAAAGTCTCCAACATTATAGCATATCTGACCCGCCGGAGAAATAACCCCCAGCCATCAACTCCCAGTTTTTGGGTCAAATCTTCATCATTTTACAGGACGCTCAAAACAAACTCATTTGCTGAGGTCCTAATCCTTGCCATGATAAATGTAGCAAATCCCTTAACGCCAGTGCGTTAGGTGCGGCATCACCACCCGAATTATTATTGAAAATAACACAAACCTCTTGAACTTGCGTGCTTAATTCAGAAACTGCTGTTGCAAAGCTCGCAAGTTCCTCATCACTATACTTATACAACGTCCGGACACCACGCCAATCTTTCCCTTGATTGAACCAGCCTTGTTCATTGCGTCCGTGCAACCGCATCAAAGCTAATCGATTATCAGCCACCTTAGTCACGAATGGCACGCCATCGTTCAAACGGTGGGGTTCGTCAACAATCACGTGAGTCATGTTAAGACCGGCCAAGTAGCGCATTAAATCATCCGTTAATGCCGGGTCATACCAGCTGGGGTTACGAAATTCCACCGCGATTGGTAAATCAGCCATCTGGTCACGAATTTCAAACAGCCACTGCAAATTCTCAGTGGTCCGCTGAAAAAAAGGCGGAAACTGAAATAACACCGTTTTTAATTGATGTGCGTTGACGAGTGGTCGAACCATTCTGCGGTACTCAGTGAAAGCCTGCTGACGTTCGTCATCGCCGACCTCCTCTTTACCGTAATCATGCTTAGTCATCAGTTTATTGGCCTTCAGAATAAACTGAAACTGTTCCGGCACTTGTTTTTGCCAGTTGACAACCGTACTGGCTCTTGGAATACCATAGAACGGCGTGTCCAATTCAACTACCGGCAGAACGGCTGCGTATTCTGGCAATGTTACATCTCGTTGCACATTTTGAATCAAAGCTGGGTGCTCTTTCCAAGTTGTTAACCCAATTGTAATCATCAAAAGCACCTCACTCATTTTTTAACTAACTGCTGTTTACTCTTCTTTTTTAAATACCGGTCAACCCGATGATCTGGCACGATCCACGGAATCAGTGAACCGAAGCAAAGAATTGCTGAAGCGGGTGGCCAAACAAATGCTAGACCAATACCAATCAGAACCACCAGCATTGAATACCAAGACTTGCGCTGTCCCTTACCAAAGAACTTCGTAAACACCGAATCGGGTTCATGGGCAGCTAACAGCGCCTTAACTAAAACGTAAAAACTGATATTAACCGCTAAAAAAACGATTCCCATGGTCGCTTCAGGCGCCGAATATTCCGTATGGCTGCCAGCCCAATCAGTAGCAATCGGCAACACACTAATGGTCAGTAAGAAGAGATTGTTAGCCCATAATACCGACCCACTGACCATCTCCGTAATTTGAAACAGGTGGTGATGATTATTCCAATAAACGGTGACCGTCAGAAAGCTCAACAAATAGAGAATCAACTTATAACGTAGCGGCCATAACGCGCTAAACGTCGTGCCATCCGGTTCCGGGATTTCCAGCACCAAAATCGTAACGACGATGGCCATGACACCATCCGTGAATGCTTCCAATCGCGATTTACTCATTGTCGAATCCCCCTACTCAACATATGTATGACCGGCGAACCGGTCGAATTGCTGTCTCAAACTTTGAGCTGTTCAAAGAACTTAGCGGCATCTTCTTGAACCATTTCAAAACTAAACGAAAATGACAGTGGTTCATTATTGATGACAATAACAGGTGCCATAGGATTGCGGTAATCCAATAGACCAGCGAAGGGATAAACCCTCATAGAAGTCCCAGTAATCACGATTAAATCGGCATTTTCCATCGCACTTACTGCATTGGAAATGTTTGCCTCGTTTAAACCTTCCTCATACAAAACAACATCTGGTCGTAACTGGCCGCCGCAGCCTTCATGAACCGGACTTTTAAGATAGTCGTGCCAATCCACTTGTTGATGACATTTCTGGCAGTACACCCGATAAAGGTTACCGTGAAATTCCACCAGGTGCTTAGCGCCAGCTTCACGATACAGGTTGTCAATATTTTGGGTCACGATGGTTGCGCAATCCTGTTGCGTCAGTGCTGCCTGTTTTTCGTGAATCACGTTGGGCTTAGCAGCCGGTTTATACAAATTGGTCTTTACGTAATCATAAAACACGTCTGGTTCTTGGGTTAAACAAGTGTGGCTGAGATAGTACTCAGCGTTTTTATGATGGGTATACAGCCCATTATTTGACCGATAATCCGGTATACCAGAGGGCGTTGAAACGCCGGCACCCGTCAAGAAAACGATGTGCTTGGCTTGCTCAAACGCCCGCCGAATCGTTTCATCCATATCAAGGCCTCCAATCACCAAAGTTTCTAACGTAAAATATACGGCATTTCTAACTTTTTAAAGAGTTCCTCAACTGACAGTGAATAAATCGCTTTATAATACTCAGGATTGTCGTTAGCTTTGGTTGGGGCGGAAATGACAAATGAGTTTTGACCATCCGCCCGGTTAATGCCAACGTACGCCCGCCGCTTACTCTTAATATCAACCATATCTGAATGATACAGTTCAAACATTTGACGCACTTCCAACCGTAACTGGCGCTCGGAAACCACGTTTGAAACGGTGGCAAACTCCGTCATATTGATTGGCGGTAACCCCCAGTCCTTCAGCTGTTCATCAAAGGCTTTAAATAATTTGACAACGTTACGACGCAGAGTAAATGGTGAGTCTACTGGTTTTTCAGTAATCAACGCATACAACTTTTTAGCAGCTGCAAATGAGATTGGATAATCCTTTTCTAACTGCTCGTTAACCGCTTTATTCCCATCGCCATAAAAGACCAGTGCATCGGTTAAGGTCAGTAACCGCAGCGTCATTTTATCATCAACTGGCGTTGGCTCTGGCTTTATCGTGGCATGAATACCCTTGAGGTACATCTGTTCGATTTCATCGGTAATCAGGCCATGCTTACGTTGCTCACTGACCACGACAATGTGACTCACCGTATCATAGAGTTCAGTTCCCAGCATCATTAACTGCTGATCTAACTGTTTTTCACCGGTGGAAATGGCAAAAAAGATTTGTGGAAAGCCACGTAGCGTCATTAATAAGTGTAAAAGCTCATGGGAAGCCGTGTA
Source organism: Secundilactobacillus sp. MJ173 (assembly GCF_059704265.1). Classification (NCBI taxonomy): domain Bacteria; kingdom Bacillati; phylum Bacillota; class Bacilli; order Lactobacillales; family Lactobacillaceae; genus Secundilactobacillus; species Secundilactobacillus sp. MJ173. The sequence continues at coordinate 8,791 of NZ_BAAKGN010000010.1, read as the reverse complement.
ATCCGGCGCCGAAAGGTCACTGATTTGAACCATGATATTGTCTTTGTCCTGAACGGCCTGCGCCTGATCATGACGCACATAACCATTTTGCAGTTTACCAATGAACTGTAATTCTACTTTTCCGGGAAAAATTTTATTGACCGCATCTAATAGTGATTGCGTCTCTGAATTGATCTCAACGTTTTGCATGATTCATTTCTCCTTGTTATTTCTAATTTGACTCAATAATCGTCTCGCCTGAGCTTCATCAGGGTCATCAGATTGACTTAACTGTTTCGTTAAGATAGACACTTCTGATGGTGTGGCACCAACGGACATGGCCAGTGAACGCAATTGCATTTTCATGTGTCCTTGCTGAATCCCGCTAGTGACCAGTGCCTTAAGTGCAGCAAAGTTCTGTGCAAGTCCTACCGCAGCAATCAGCTTCATCAAGTCTTCTGGTGACTGAATTTTCGCCATTTTTTGGTTAATGGCCACTAATGGTAATACCTTGGTGGCACCACCAACAGTTCCCACAGGCAATGGCAGGGTTAGCGCCCCCATCAACTGGTCACCCTCAAGGCGCCATTGACTCAGGCCGCGATACTGGCCATCCGTCACTGCATAGGCATGAGCCGCGCTTTCGATAGCCCGCCAATCATTGCCCATTGCAACCACCACGGCATCCACACCGTTCATAATCCCTTTATTATGGGTGACAGCGCGCATTGGGTCTAGTTGTGCGATACGACTCGCTTGGGCAATACGCTTACCGACTTGCCGGGCCTTATCCGGCTGATCAGCCAGTTGTGATACCGGTACTGATACTGTAGCCGTTGTTAGGCTCTGATCACCCGCATTGGAGAGAATACTAAACAAGGTGGTGTGGTGCAATCGATTTTGCACTACACCCGCAACAGCTTCCAGCATCGTATTCATCATATTAGCACCCATAGCAGCCTTAACGTCCACCACTAAATCAATGGAAACGAACCCTTCACCGAGGTCGCGGGTCCGAATCGATTTCGGCCCACCGCCACGCTTAACGATGGATGGATGCGCCTGTTTCGCCACTTCTAGTAATTCATTTTGGTGTAAAGCAATCCAATCGTCAATGGAGGCGTAAACTTTCACATCGCTAAGGACCACCTGTCCCGTTAACAGCCGAGAATGCACAGCGGCTGTGATGCCACCGGCTTTTGCCAACTGTTTGGCACCATTACTAGCTGCCGCGATAACGCTAGGTTCTTCCGTGACCATCGGGACAACGTAATCCTGATCATTAACGCGAAAGTTGACTGCTACGCCTTCAGGTAATTGATACGTCGCTAAATAATTTTCAATCAGTAACGGTGCGTCTCCCTGCGTTGCTCGACGTTTAAGTTCCTGTTGCTCCGTTTCAGTCAATTCTAGCGTTTTGGCTAAAATGGCTAACCGCTGTTCCGGTGTCCGCTTATAAAACTGTGAAAACGCCGCTTCCATATTCACCTATCCTTACTATCATTAACTATAGTCGTGATTAAGATACGCGTGGATGATGCCCTCACGCACACCGCTTTCCGAAAAAATCACTCTGTCTGAATCCAGCATTTGCAGTAACAATACTAATGGCATGATGCCACCGATAATAATATCGGCTCGGTCCGGTTCAAGGCCAGAAATCTGCTGTCGCTGTACCTTATTTTTACTTAACAACATGCTAAACAGCCGAAAGACTTCTGAAGTGGTCAGCTGATAGCCGTGAATCTGTTCCACATGCAGGATCTGTTGCTGGCGTCTACTCATCCGTGCCAGCGAGCGGTTAGCGCCGCCCAGTAGAATCAGGGGCTTAGTTTGCGCTTCATGCAGCCACCAAATATCTCGCAGCCGCTTTCTTAAAAAGATGGATGCGCTGAAAAAGTCCGCTGCATCAACCTTATCATCCAAGTTAAACTGCTCTGAAAGGTTGACTGCGCCAAACGGAATACTGATTAAGTTACTCTCTTTACCAGAAGTAATATTCACCATTTCCAGACTAGCACCACCAACATCTAGCATCAGGGCATCTTCGATTCGAAGCCGGTTCTTAACGCCTAGATAATCGTAATAAGCCTCATCATCACCGGACAATATATCCAGTCTAAGTCCAATTTCACGTTGAACCCGTTCAAGAAATTCAGCCTGGTTGCTTGCCTGACGAACAGCCGCTGTTGTGATCGCTTTGACCGTTAAATTAGGTAGGTCTTTGTAAATGTTTTTAAATTTACGCAATGCATCTAACGTCCGGTGAATAGCCGCCTCTTGAAGTTCTTTTTCATCGCCCATTCCTTCAGATAAACGAGAATCTTCCTTATAACGTGAAACTTCTCGGAAGGTTTGATCGGGCCGAATTTCATTAATCGTCATCCGAACTGAATTAGAACCCAAATCAACGATCACCAAATTATCCATCACCGTCACCCCTTCTCGTTATCAGCTCAAGTTACTTTTAGCCAAAGTAGTTAAGACCCATTTTTTCCACGACTTCTTTTAGCGTTTGGTTAGCAACTTGATTAGCCTTTTCGCTACCCTCTTTCAAAATCTGGTAAACCCCAGGAATATCCTGTTCATACTGTGCCCGACGAGCTCGAATTGGATCCAACACAGCTTGTAAAACATCGTTTAAATACCGTTTAATTTTAACATCTCCAAGACCGCCATGTTGATATTGTGCCTTCAAATCTGCGACCTTTTGCTTATCATCATCGAAAATGTCGAGATAAGTAAATACCGTGTTACCTTCAACATGACCTGGATCCTCAACGTGCACGTGAGTAGGATCGGTGTACATTGACATGACCTTTTTCTGGACGGTGTCAGCGTCATCAGACAGATAAATTGCGTTGTTCAATGACTTACTCATCTTAGCATTACCATCCAAACCAGGGATCCGGCCTTCGCCTTCTGGTGGGAAGTAGCCTTCTGGTTCAACCAAAACTTCACCGTAAATATTATTGAAGCTCCGTACGATTTCGCGGGTTTGTTCCAGCATTGGTTCTTGGTCTTCACCAACCGGCACCGTGGTTGCTTTGAAAGCAGTAATATCGGCTGCTTGGCTGACAGGATAAATGAAGAAGCCGGCTGGCACACTTTGACCAAAGTTCTTCTGTTTGATTTCAGTCTTGACCGTTGGGTTACGTTCCAAACGAGAAACCGTGACTAAGTTCAGGTAATGCATGGTCAGTTCGCTCAATGCAGGAATTTGTGATTGCACGAGAATCGTTGATTTTTGCGGATCGATACCCACAGCTAAATAATCCAGAGCAACCTGAATGAGACTGTTGCGGATTTTTTCTGGGTCGCGGGCGTTATCGGTCAATGCTTGTTGGTCAGCAATCATGATGTAAGATTCGTAATCGCCGGAATTTTGTAACTTAACCCGGTTTTGTAAGGAACCCACATAATGGCCAATGTGGAGCTTTCCTGTTGGTCTGTCACCGGTTAAAATAATTTTTTTATTGCTCATTTTCAATCTCCCTTTCAATTCATGTACTCGTCTTGTGGTGCAATGATACCTAATAAAAAAGACGCCCCAATTGCGTATGCAATAGGACGTCGACCGCGGTACCACCTAAATTTGTGACGTAAAGTCACCACTCTCACCGATAAGGAGGCACCCTAAAATTCACGTATCAGCTCCAAAATGATCATGGTGACCACTTTCAGCAATCGTGGTCTCTCTGTCATCATGATCTAAACGCACTGACGAATTCTATCTATATAATGCTTTCTATTTTAAGCATTTTGCCGGTTATTGTCAAAGTTGGTTTCGTCCGAGTTTTTCCAATTGACACAACCACCTAATCACACTAGAATGGTTCAAGCACATTAAACGAAAGAGGCGGTTTTTTGGAATCACAGGAACAAAAAATTGAACAGCAGCGCGTCGATTCGGTGATCAATCAAATTACCGCAAAAATTAAATCAGTCTCGCTGGAGTACAGTAAGGCACATGCAGAAATGAAGTTGGTGCAGGAAAACTACAGTGCCAACACTTCAGTTAACTACATTGAAGTCGATGACCGAATTGAAACTTCTGCCGAACTGCAGCAACAACGGGCCTTAGCTTCTCGGCTGATTGAAAACGAACAAATCATTTCTAGCCAATTAAACGTCTATCAGGATCTAGAGAAATCACCCTACTTTGGTCGCATCGATATTCAGGATCCTGGTGAGACTGATCAGGAACAGCTCTATATTGGAACAGCGTCATTTACTGATGATGACGCTAACTTTTTAGTATACGACTGGCGAGCACCCATTTCGGCTATTTATTACAACGGAACCTTAGACGATGTCACCTACGACACTCCGGCGGGTAAACAGCTCACCAAGCAGACTAAAAAGCGACAGTTTTTAATTCAAAACGGGAAAATTGAATCCATGTTTGATACCAACGAAACTGTTGGTGACGAAATGCTGCAACACGTTTTGGGGCAGCAAAACGATGAAACCATGCAAAACATTGTGGCCACGATTCAGCGTGAACAAAACGATATCATCCGTGATACACGGTCTGATTTACTGGTGGTTCAAGGAGTTGCTGGCTCAGGTAAAACCTCTGCCATCCTCCAGCGAATTGCCTTTCTGCTGTACCATAGCCGCCAAGAGCTGCAGGCTGATCAAATCGTATTATTCTCACCCAACAAGTTATTTAGCCACTACATTTCAGACGTACTACCTAGCCTAGGTGAGCGAAACATGCGACAGGTCACTTTAGCTGACTTTCTCACTCAGCGACTTCAGGGATTAAACGTAGAATCCTTATTTGACCGCTATGAAAAAGACCTTGAGTTGACCGACGAGCAACAAACGTTAGTCGACTACAAGTCCTCTTCTCACTACATGCATCAAATCGCGGACTACTGTCAAAACTTGGCACCGACTCATTTTAAATTTAATCATATTTATTTTGATGGCCGAATTTTCTTCAATAAAGCTGAAATCGAAAAAATCTATCAAGGCTTACCACACTTGCAGCCAGCAGAACGCTTCTTAAGAACTAAAAACATCCTAATCAAACAATTAAAGCGCCGGATTAACCAAGAAGCAAAATCCGACTGGGTGGCTGAAGAGATCGATCAGCTCTCTGACGAAGAATACCATAACTTATTGGGTACAAAACGCCTTCACGATTTTCAAGAAGTCGACGCTGAAACCAATTATATTGCGCGCAAAATTGTGACCCGTCGTTTACGCAAGGTCTATGATGCCATCTACAATAACTACTTTTTAGACATTTACAGTCAATATGCCGATTTCATGGACACCGTTATCACACCAGACAATGTGTCAGATGATGTCATGACAATCAGTAAAGCTAATTTCTTACATGATATTGAGTTTCATAAGTGTGAGTTAGTGGATGCGGCACCTCTACTTTATATCCGTGACATTCTCACGGGTGGTGGTCAAAACCACGCCATGCAACATCTGTTTGTGGATGAAATGCAGGACTATTCCATTGCTCAACTTCAGTATTTGCACCACGCTTTTCCAAAAGCACACATGACTTTCTTGGGGGATGCCGAACAGGCCTTGTTTAAGGCTGTGCAAACACCTGAAGCACTATTAGCTAGTCTACGGGATGCTTTTAACGTTCACCGGCCACGGTTGCTTAAATTAAACCGTTCTTACCGGTCAACGTTGCCCATCACGACCTTTGCAAAAGCACTCTTACCAGATGGCGACCAAATTGAGGCATTCACCCGTCCCGGAAGTCTGCCACGTTTAGTCATTCGCTATGATGCTGAAAGCTGCTATGATGCCTTAGAGAATGAAGTTACCAGTCTACGTGCTGATAATGGCACTGTGGCAATTTTAACCAAAAATTTGGAACAGGCTCACGCTGTTTATCAAAAGTTACACCACGAAGCTAATGACGTCACGTTAATGACCGACGCCGATTTATCTTTACCAAAAGGAACGCTGGTTATGCCCATTTACCTGGCCAAAGGGCTGGAGTTTGACGCGGTGATTGCTTGGGACGTTTCGGCGGCTAACTTCCCCGATGAACGGTTTACTGGAACCTTATATACCATTGCCACTCGAGCAATGCACCAATTAATTTTGATGAGTATTGGCCCAGTATCACCGTTGATTGCTTCTGATAAAATGCCCAAAACTGTTCTGCAAATTGAACATGAATTAACAAATTAATGTCACTATCTGGAACATCAAAAAACACCGTCATAATCACGCAAATTGCGATCGATTATGATGGTGTTTTATTTCACCCCTTATGGCTTACCGAGACCAACTTCTTTTTGTTTGGTTTCAAAGCCTGCTTAAGCATAAATGGTGCGACCATGGTTGCTAAAATAATCACCAGCACCATCTTTGAATAGGTCGCGTTAGACAATAGGCCAGATTGCAGACCGATTTGTACCGTAATCATGCCCATTTCCCCACGAGAAATCATGCCGGATCCAATGACATAGCTGCTATGCAGATTAAAACCAGTCAGCCGCGCTCCTAAACCACAGCCAATTAACTTAGTCAGGCATGCCAAAATGGTCATGACGACGATTAAACCCAGCGACTGTCCGAGATACCGAAATGACATACTCAGCCCAATACCAACAAAAAACAGTGGGATAAACGCAGCATAGCCAATCGGTTCCATGTGGGCCTCGATGACTTCTCGGTATGGTGTGTGGGCCACAGCAATCCCGGCAAAGAACGCACCGACTGCCCCACTCAAACCAACAGCGTTTGCCACCCAAGCCATTCCCAAACAAATCACCATGGACATGATGGTCACACTAGAATTCATGAGCAGTTTTTCACTGATACCCATCAGATAAGGTGCAATCCAGCGTACCACTAAATAAGTACCGCCGAAAAAAGCGACCTGCTCAAGTAAAATAAGGGCGATACTAGTATGCTGTCCACTAGTCTTTAAACCCTGAGTCCCCATTAAACTGATCATCACCGATAATAAAATTACACCTACGATATCGTCTGCTACGGCTGCGCCAAGGATAGTTGCACCTTCAGAAGTGTCCAAAGCGTGATAATCACGTAATACCGCCACTGATATGGAAACCGATGTTGCACTAAAAATAACTCCTATGTATGTTGCCTCAAAGACTGAAAAATGAAATGCAACGGCGGCAGCGCCCATAAACACCACCGGCATGATCACCCCGCATAGTGCAACGATGATGGCTGGCTTAAAGAAACGTCTCAACAGCGTTAAGTTACTTTCCAGGCCACCAATAAACATTAGCATAATAACACCAATATCTGAGAAGAGCGTCAACAATTGATTGGGCTGTACCCAATTAAAAATTGCTGGTCCCACCACGATCCCCACTAAAATTTGACCAATAACGGACGGAATTCCCATTCGATTTGAGAAGTGTCCAGCAAAGGTCGTCAAAACCAGTAGGAGGCATAATGTGCCTATAAAATTCACACTGACCACCCCTTGTAGTAAAATAGTGCTGCATCGACACCAGCACTAAATAAAATATAACACTAACTGGAAGTGAAATCTTGTACATGTTTAAAAATTGGCATCGAGTGGGTACCATTAAGAATCACACAAAACAATATCAAGGACCCGTTTTTTCCGTTGAACAATGTGAAATTGATACGCCGGATGGTCTTTCCGTTGAAAGAGACCTCATCCATACCGCACCAACGATTACGATCTTGGCGCTTACAGATGAGCAACAAGTTGTCTTAACTAGCGAATATCGAGTGGGTATTAACGCCGATTCAGTTTCCCTGCCCGCTGGCATCATTAATCCAGGTGAATCACCTGAAGAGGCTGCGAAACGAGAGTTCCATGAAGAAACCGGCTATCTCGCCCAATCCGTTAAAGTAATGACCACCGTCACTTCTTCCGAAGGTTTTATGGATCAAACAGCAGCACTTATTTTACTTCGTTTTGACCCGTCAAAACGCACTTCTACTCATTTTGATACCGATGAGTTCGTTACTACTCAACTGGTGGATTTGAATCAAGTTCTGGAATGGATCAAAGCTGGGAAAATTAATACTGCTCAGGCTTTGGCTGCAATTGGCTATTATCAGCTCTATCTTTCAAATTAATAACGTAACGAAAAAGCAACCCGATGATCAAATCATCAGGTTGCTTTTATTTTACGCTGTAGAGTATGTATTTTACTCATGCTAATACCGGAGGTGGGGTTCGAACCCACACGTCCTCAACGGACACTGGATTTTGAGTCCAGCGCGTCTGCCAGTTCCGCCACTCCGGCATAAGTTTGAAACTAATTGTAGCATATCATCTCTGTGCTTGTCACCCAAGACATTAGACTTGCTATCGGGAAGACAGGATTCGAACCTGCGACCCCCTGGTCCCAAACCAGGTGCTCTACCAAGCTGAGCTACTTCCCGAAGTCGTTTTATAAATTGCCAACTATATTAGTATACTACTCAGCCCTAATTATTACTAGCATAATTTATATTTTAATTGCTGTTATGCCGTTTTTTGGGGGGATCCAATCAAGATGTAGTTTTGGCTATAGTATCTGTAATTTCCGTTGTTTGAGTGGACTTACTCTTTCATTGCACTTCTTCAGATACTTCGTTTCGTCATCTTCGTATCTCACCTTCTATGTAGTATAATATGAGTTGCCGCTGTAGCTCAGAAGGTAGAGCACTTCCATGGTAAGGAAGAGGTCATCGGTTCAAATCCGATAAGCGGCTTTAATTTCATCGATTAATGATTAGCTATTTAAACGATTAGTAGTCAGTGTTCACTTAAGAGCACTCTGTTTGACTATTTTTATGCTGCAATAAGAAAAGACAGTCATCGATT